>CAYTVM010000049.1:0-8606 GCA_964441685.1 uncultured Atribacterota bacterium
TTTCTCTACCTTTTCTTACTAATTGATTAATGGTAGGCATATCTTACCTTCCTTTATCTAGATTTATCAATACCTTATAAATAAAAATACTTTTATATTCTAACAGCATCAGTATTTGATGTCAAGCTAAAATAGTATATAAATTAGTATATAGTAAATAGAAAATAAAGTGTAAAATTAAATTTGTATCTGTGAAAACTAGCGTAGAGCGTATATATCTGGTTATATAGTTAGTTGGTTACTTGATTAGCTAGTTAATAAATCAGCACAAACCAGTTAACTAATTAAGTTATAAACGTTCAATTATCCAACAGATATTGATTGGTAATAAGTACGGTTTTGATTTGTCAGACCTGTTTCAACTTGAATAAATTCGAAACTAAAATATAGCAAAATACATAAGAAACATTCTGTTTATGATACTATACGCTAAACGCTGTACGCTGTACGCTATATGTACGCTATATTAATGACTAATTTAGCTCTGGCTCTTGATCTGTAATATAGTCTGATATTTTCTCTTTATCACCCTCATCTTCTTCTTTAAATATACCTATTTCATTTTTGTTCTTTTCTCCTTCTGCTTTCTTAAATATTTCTTGCATTTTCTCTACTTCCTCATGTGAATAATCGACTTCTATTTCTTCGTATTTATTTAACCCTGTGCCTGCAGGTATAATGTTACCAATAATAACATTTTCTTTTAAACCATAAAGCTTATCTATTTTTCCTTTAATAGAAGCATTAGTTAAAACATGAGTAGTCCTCTGAAAAGATGCAGCAGAAAGAAAACTTTCAGTAGAAAGGGAAGCTTGAGTAATGCCTTGAATGATGGGCATTCCTACTGCTACCAACTTTTTCCTTCTAATAAATCCTACATTTTCAACTATATTAATGTTTACAGTCTTATTATTTGCTCTTACTTTTATTAAATCTATATGCCTATTATAAATTTCTGTAACATGACTCTTGGTAATCTTTTTACCTCCATTGATTATTACTTCACCTGTTTCCGGATCTAAAATATCTAAAGCAGTAACTTTACCCACCGCTTTGTCGTAAAGGAATTCTAAAGTTCTACCTTCTAAAGAGAAATATCTTCCATCCTCTAATGGTAGATCACTTAATTTATACAATAATATTTTTTTAATTAAATTCTTACTTATTATTTGACCTTTTTCCGCAATAATATTTCCGCTTATCGGATCTTTAATATCTTCACCAATAGGTCGACCAATAATTTCATCTTTAATTGATTTAATCAGTCCGTCCCTTATGGATATCTCTTTAATTTCTTCCCATATCTTTATTCTATCTACCTTAGCTTTTATAATCTTATCCACTTCTGAAGAAGTAAGTTGCTTATTCGCGCTTACTATGACTTGAGAATCTTCCGGATTAATAATATCTTCGGCAGTAATTTTGCTTTCTATATTTTCATAAATATCTGGTCTAGTATAGCTTATTGTTCTAATATCACTGTTGGCGATATTAACCGCCGTTTCTTTGTCGATGATCTCATTATATTTTAATTTAGGGTTATTTAGATTGTATGTTTCAGCTCTATCTTCTTGAATATTATTTTTAATCCCATTCACTAAAACGTTGCCAGTTATTTTTTCTATAAAAATATTTTCTCCTTTGATAATGTTATATTGTTTATTTTCTTGATCTTCAACTATTAATGTAGTAAAATCGCTAGTTTCAATTCTAGATATAATTTTATTGGTTATAACTTCTCCTTCTTTAACTATCACTTCTCCTGTCTTAATATTTACCAATGAGGAAATAGTTTTTTTATTTACCAATAATTCCCTGTTCTTCTTGTTAATTTCTTTGTTTTCTTCTACTACTTTTTCGTTAGCCTTTTCAAAATCTGATATATATACTAATTCTCCAGATAATAACTCAGAGTCACGAGCTGATCTAACATAAATCATATTTAAACGAGCAATTTGACGAATAATTGTTTCAATATGTTTATCATTAATTTTAACCCCTTGCGATCTATACACTGCTTGTATTTCTTTTAATAAATATTCTTGAACTGCTTTAATGCCCTGAATCTTTAAAATGTCATGGGGATCAATAAATCCGACAGTCAATCTTTCTCCCGCTTTAATTTTTTGCCCTTTTTCTACTGTTAGTCTTAATTCAGGGGGAATATTATAAATTTTTTTCCCATTGGAGTCTTTATTTTCTTTTGATGTTTCAGGATTAATTACTACCTGCTTCTTATCATCACTACCATTAATAATTTCCTCTACTATTCCATTTATTTCACTTATTACCGCTTGTTTTTTCGGTTTTCGTACTTCAAAAAGTTGCTCTACACGTGGAAGGCCTAAAGTAATGTCTTCGCCGGTTATTTTAATCCCCCCAGTATGAAAAGTTCTTAAAGTTAACTGCGTACCTGGTTCTCCGATAGATTGTGCCGCAATAACTCCTACGGCCTCCCCGATATTTACTAATTTTCCAGATGCCATATCTTTACCATAACATTTAGCACATAGTCCATGTTCTGCCCTACAGGTTAAAACTGACCTAACCTTAACCTCTTTTATCCCTGCTTCCGAAATCTTTTTTGCACTTTTCTCGTCAATTTCTTCCCCTAATTCAGCCAATACTTCACCGGTTTTGGAATCTATTACCTCTTCTTGGGTTATCCGCCCTACTAACCTTTCTTCTAAAGTTTCGATTACATTACCATCATCTTGAAAAGCCCTGATAATTATTCCATCAGATGTATTACAGTCTTCTTCTTTGATAATGGCATCTTGAGCTACATCAACCAATCTTCTGGTTAAATATCCTGATTTTGAAGTTCTAAGAGCAGTGTCCGCCAATCCTTTCCGAGCTCCGTGTGTAGAAATAAAATACTCTAACACTGATAATCCATCTCTAAAATTAGATCTAATAGGAAATTCAATAATTTTTCCCGAGGGATCAGCCATTAAACCTCTCATTCCAGCTAATTGACCAATCTGTCTTTTACTTCCTCGTGCTCCAGAATCAGCCATAATATATAAAGGATTAAATTTGTTTAAATTCTTTAAAATAGCATTAACTACTTCATCCGCAGCTTTGGTCCATGCATTTACAATTTTCTGTTCCCTCTCATCATCCATAATTAATCCATAATTATATTGTTCTTGGATTTTATCTACTTCTTTTTCAGTCATTTCTAATATTTTATCCTTTTGGGAAGGTATCTCTAAATCTACCACACTTATAGAAATCCCGGAAGAAGTAGCAAAGTTAAAGCCTAATTTTTTAATCTTATCTAGAATATCAACGGTTACTTCTTTTCCGTATTTTCGGTAGACAAAAGATATAATTTTTTCTAAAGATTTTTTGGTTATCGTTAAATTAATAAAATCCATATCATCAGGGAATATTTCGTTAAAAATAATTCTACCAGTAGATGTTTCTTTTAAAGAATTCTGTGTTTTATATTTGATTTTAGCATGCAATTCTATAAATCCATCTTCATAAGCTCTTATAGCCTCATTAGGATTACCAAAAATACTCCCTTCACCTTTCTTCCCGCTTTCCCGCATAGTCAGATAATAACAACCTAAAATGATATCCTGACTGGGTAAAGCTATAGGTAAGCCATTAGCTGGAGAGAGTATATTATTCGAAGATAACATTAATATTTCTGCCTCAGCCTGAGCTTCCATTGAAAGAGGAATATGAACTGCCATCTGATCACCGTCAAAATCTGCATTAAAAGCAGCACAGACTAAAGGGTGAATCTGAATGGCATTTCCTTCCACTAAAACAGGTTTAAAAGCCTGAATGCCTAAACGGTGCAATGTTGGCGCCCGATTTAGTAAAATAGGACGATCCTCTACGATTTCTTTTAATATACTCCAAACTTCCGGCTTGCCTTTCTCTACTATTTTTTTAGCGGTTTTAATATTGTGAGCTAAATCTTGAGCTACTAATTCTCTCATCACATATGGCTTGAATAACTCCAAGGCCATTTTTTTAGGTAACCCGCATTGGTGAAACTTTAAATTTGGACCTACTACAATTACCGATCTTCCTGAATAGTCTACTCTTTTACCTAAAAGATTCTGTCTAAATCTACCCTTTTTCCCTTTTAACATATCACTTAAGGACTTAAGAGGCCTATTGCCCGCACCAAGTACTGCTCGCCCTCTTCTGCCATTATCTATCAGAGCATCGACTGCTTCTTGTAACATTCGTTTTTCATTTTTAATAATAATTTCCGGTGCCCCTAGCTCTAATAATCTTTTCAATCTATTGTTTCGATTTATGACTCTCCTATATAAATCATTTAAATCTGAAGTGGCAAAACGTCCCCCTTCTAACTGCACCATGGGCCTTAAATCTGGAGGAATAACTGGAATTGTTTCTAATATCATCCATTCAGGTTTACAATGAGATTTACGAAATGCCTCAACTATTTGTAATCTTTTGATAATCTTTTTCGTTTTTTGACCACTAGTCTTTTTCAATTCTTCACGAAGTTCCAGGGTTAATTTATCTAAAGTCAATTCTTTCAATAAATCTTTAATTGCTTCCGCACCTATACTAGCTTTAAAGTCAGGGTCATAGTGGCTTAAAAGAAGTTTTTCTACTTCTAAAATTATTTCCCCTCTTTCATAAGTACTATTTCCGGAGTGTATCACTATATAACAGGATTCTTCAATGTTTTGAGTAGCTAATTTCGCCTGTAAGGATAACCCCTTTTCTTCCTCTAATTTTTTTAAGTTAGTCTCAGAAATTAAGCCATCAATTCTAGTAATTCGATATTGAATTTCTTTATTATCTATTACTTCTATTTTGTCTTCATTTTTATCTTTTTTAATCTCTTCTTTAGCTTCTTCTTTCTCTTCTTCATTCTCAGATTTTTCCTCTTCACTTATGGGGAATAATAATTCTTTTTGATAAAATATTTTACCAAATATTTTCTGAAGATTCTGATCCTCTTCCTCTGAAATCACATCACCAATTTTATGAGAAAGCATTTTTATTTTATTAATATTATAAATCGGCTCAGCTTTTAATTTTTCATTATATTTCTTATGAATACGATATTCTACCTCTAAGATTATCTCTCCTTTTTCTAAACCTGTCTCATCACTCTCAATAACTTCGAATAACTGTTCTCTTCTTCGATCTGGTGCAAAGTATAAAATCTTTTCTAAATTACGAGGCGGTATATCTAAAAGTAGTGATAAAGGGCTGGGTATAGCTTTAAAATACCAAACATGGGAAACAGGAGACGCTAATTTAATATGTCCCATCCTTTCCCTTCGGGTGATAGATTTAGTAATTTCGACTCCACATCTATCGCAAATTACTCCCTTATATCTTATCCTTTTGTATTTTCCACAACTGCACTCCCAGTCTTTAATTGGTCCGAATATTTTTTCACAAAACAAACCATCTTTCTCTGGTTTTAAAGTTCTATAATTGATAGTTTCTGGTTTTTTTACTTCGCCATGGGACCATTTTTTTACCTGATCTGGTGAAGCCAATCCGATTTTGATCGAGTTAAAACTCCTCAAAATTGTCAATCTAATTACCCCCTATTATAGTCATTAGTGAATAGTCGTTAGTATATAGTATAGCACATAGCGTACAACGTTTAGCGTATAGTATCATTAACAGAATACTTGTTATGTATTTTACTATATTTTAGTTTCGAATTTATTCAAGTTGAAACAGGTCTGACAAATCAAAACCGTACTTATTTCCAATCAATATCTTTTGGAAAATTGAATGTTTATTATAAGTTAATCATTTAACTGGTCTGTGCTGATTTATTAATTAGCTAACCAGGTAACCAACTAACTATATAAACAGATGTATACGCTCTACGCTAAATGCTATATGCCAGTTTACACGAGATACGAGATACGAATTTACTTTTTAAGTAATTTATTTCATTAAATTTTCATTAATTTCATCTTTTGAATCAATATCTTCTTTAAGATCTACTTCTTTATCTTGAGAATCTAAAATTTGTACATCTAAACTCAAACTACGTAATTCTTTAATCAAAACTTTAAATGATTCTGGCATACCAGGGATAGGGATGTTCTCGCCCTTCACAATAGCTTCGTAAGTTTTAATTCTTCCCAGTACGTCATCTGACTTTATAGTTAAAAGCTCCTGAAGATTGTAAGCCGCTCCGTATCCTTCTAAAGCCCATACTTCCATTTCACCAAATCTTTGGCCTCCAAACTGTGCTTTTCCTCCCAAAGGTTGTTGAGTAACCAAAGAGTACGGACCGGTAGAACGGGCATGAATTTTATCATCTACTAAATGAGCTAATTTTAAAATATAACTATAGCCTACAGTCACTTTTTGATCAAATGGTCTGCCTGTTCTTCCATCATAAAGAATTGCTTTGCCATCTTTGGGCAAACCTGCTTCTACTAAAGATTGCTCAATTTCTTTTTCTTTTGCCCCGTTAAAAATAGGAGTGATAACTCTAATACCTAATGTTTTGGCTACCCAACCTAAATGAACTTCTAAAACTTGCCCTACATTCATCCGGGAGGGTACTCCTAAAGGATTTAATACTATTTCAATTGGTGTCCCATCTTGCATATATGGCATATCAGCCTCAGGTAATATTTTAGCAATAACTCCTTTATTTCCATGCCTTCCTGACATCTTATCCCCTTCTGATATCTTTCTTTTTTGAGCAATAAAAACTTTTACCAATTGATTTACTCCTGGGGGAAGTTCATCATTATTCTCTCTGGAAAATACTTTTACATCAATAACCTTACCTTTGTCACCATGTGGAACTCTAAGAGAAGTGTCTCTTATTTCACGAGCCTTTTCTCCAAATATTGCTCTTAATAATCTTTCCTCTGGCCCTAAATCAGTTTCACCTTTGGGAGTTACTTTTCCTACTAAAATATCCCCTGATTCCACCTCTGCCCCAATGCGAACTATTCCTCTTTCGTCTAAGTTAGATAGGCTACCTTCTCCAATATTAGGGATATCACAGGTTATTTCTTCTGGTCCTAATTTAGTATCCCGTGCTTCACACTCTTGTTCAGAAATATGGATAGAGGTAAAAGTGTCTTCTCTAACTAATTTTTCATTAATTAGAATAGCATCCTCAAAATTGTATCCTTCCCAAGGCATATAAGCTATTAGAATATTCCTGCCTAAAGAAAGACGACCTTCAGAAGTTAGGGGGCCATCAGCGAGTACATCTCCTTTCTTTATTATCATTCCTTCTTCTACTAAAGGTATCTGATTTATACAAGTTCCTTGATTAGAACGAACGAATTTTTTCAATAAATACTCTTTTTGAATATTATCATTATTTTCAATAACTACTTTTTTCGCACTTACTTCTTTCACCAATCCATCATCTTGGGAAACAATCACTGCTCCTGAGTCAACGGCAACTTTATTTTCCATTCCTGTACCTACCAAAGGAACCTCAGGCTTGATTAAAGGTACAGATTGCCTCTGCATATTAGTACCCATTAAGGCTCTATTTGCATCATCGTGCTCTAAAAAGGGTATCAAACTAGCTGAAATGCTGGCAATCTGTTTGGGAGATACATCAATAAAATCTATTACATCTGGTAAACATTCAATAATATCTCCTCTGAACCGACAGGGCACGTCGTCTTGTGAAATTTTATTATCTTTATCAATTTTTATATTTATTTGAGCAATTCTATATCTATCTTCTTCATCGGCAGAAAGGTAAACGATCTCGTCAGTTACTTTCCCATTTACCACCCTAAAATATGGCGTTTCAATAAATCCTAATTCATTCACTCTTGCATAAATACAAAGTGATCCTATTAATCCAATATTAGGACCTTCGGGAGTCTCAATAGGGCAAATTCTACCATAATGAGTATGGTGAACATCTCTTACTTCAAAGCCTGCTCTTTCCCTAGTTAAACCTCCTGGACCTAAAGCAGAAAGCCTTCTTTTGTGAGTAATTTCAGATAAAGGATTAGTCTGATCCATAAACTGAGAAAGCTGACTACTCCCAAAAAACTGTCTAATAGTGGCCAATAGTGGCCGTGCATTTATCAAGGCTTGGGGGGTAACGGCGGAAACATCAGGTTGGATAGTCATTCTCTCCCGAATCACTCTTTCCATCCTGCTTAATCCAACGTAAAATTGATCCTGAAGTAATTCACCAACTGTCTTTATCCTTCTATTTCCTAAATGATCAATATCGTCTATATAACCAATTCCTCTATATAAATTAATTAAATATCTTAGGGAAGCTACAATATCCTCTCTAGTCAAAGAAGGACCTTTTTTTATTTTTATCTTTTCTTTGAATTCTTTTATTTTATATAATATACTATTAGTTAATTTACTTCCTGTACCACAAATTACTTCACCTGTTTTTGGATTAATGATATCCTCAGCTATAATCGTATCTATAATCCCTTCATTGATACCTTCACTTAGTTTATCAACTATAGGCACAAAAGCTTCGTCTTTCTCATTAAAAACAGTGACAGTTTCGTTTTCATAATTCAGTATTCTTATTTTTTCAATTCCCGAATTTATTATTGCAGAAAATGTTTTCCGATTTATTTTTTCTTCTGCTTTTAAAATAATTTTATTAT
>CAYTVM010000050.1:0-8488 GCA_964441685.1 uncultured Atribacterota bacterium
ATCTTTGCTGAAAAGGTTTCCATTTCATTTTCCTACAACTCAATAAAAGGCGGAAGGGGTACTCAGTCGGCAGAATGGATTGAAGATACCGTTATTCCCCAATTTGAAAAGGATATGAAAGATAAAGGCATAGATGTTGAGGTAAAGGCTCTGCCAAGTGGCGTTGCGCCGGAAGATTGGAAGATGCAGTTTGTATTGGATGTGAAAGGTGGGATTGGTCCGGACGTAGCCTGGATAGATTTATTCTGGGTACCAGAATTTGCAGAAGCAAAATTAATACTGCCTTTAAATAAGTATGTTGAGGCATGGCCGATTTGGGATGAGTTCTATGCTCCTGCAAAGAAAGCGGGGAGTCATAAAGACGATGTCTATGCTATTATGTACGGTTCAGATGTTAGGATGGTCTACTACAATAAGGAGTTGTTTAAAAAAGCGGGTATAGCTCTTCCATGGCAGCCCTATAGCTGGGATGGCTTACTGACCACAGCTCGAATCATTAAAGAAAAACTGCCCGGTGTTACCCCACTACAGATAAACGCTGGCACGGACATGGGTGAGGCTACCACCATGCAAGGCTTATATATGGTGCTTCTGGGTGCAGGTGGACGACTTTATGACTGGGATACCAATAAGTGGATAGTAGATAGTCCTATGTTAAGGGATACCGTTGACTTCTACAAGCAAGTTTACATCGATGAGAAACTGGGAGATGCTGAAATGCAAGTAACGGCGAAATCTCGAGACAAAACCTTTGAAGCTTTTCAACAAGAAAAGATGGCTATGTTAGTTGAAGGTACATGGTTTTATTCATCAGTAATAGCACCTAACGGAAGTGTACCGATACCAGATCGCGATGAACGGATTGGTTGGGCAGCTATGCCAGGTAAAGGCACTTTGGGGACACCTACCTTTGCCTGTATATCTGGTGGAACAGGTTTTGCGGTTAGTCCAAATACTAAAAATGCTGACTTAGCTTTTGAGTTAATAAAGACTGCTTTAAAACCGGATGTTTTGGTAAAGCTATTTAATATAAAACCATTTTCCCCGATTTACCAGGGATTTGTCGAGCTTCCTGAAGTTAAAGAAAATAAGTTTATTGCTGATACCAGCGAAGCCCTAATGCCCTATACTACCATCAGACCTGCTAAGCCGGAATATCCGGAAATCTCCTATCAGGCACAATTACTAACCGAAGAAATTGTCATGGGCGTATCACCTGAAAAGGCATTAGAAAATTATGGTCAAGGTGTAATATCCCTAGTAGGAGCAGAGAACGTTGAAAAATTAAAATAGGACTTGGTTTACTTGTTAGTTTTAATTAAGTTTTTTGTTACTAGAGGTAATCGGGTTTATTTTTAAACCCGATTACCATTTTTTTAACAAACTCTAAAGAGTCCTAAGGAGGTGTAGGATAGATATATGTTTGAAGGCGGGATAATCCTTTCTAAAAAAAGAGCGTTTTTATTTATATTGCCTGCATTGGCTTTTGTGACCGTTTTTCTAATATTCCCGGCTATTTGGGCGATTTATATAGGACTAACTAATGAGTCATTGACTGGTATCTATGGGCTAAATCATCAATTTGTTTGGTTTGATAATTTTATAAAAGCCTTTAAAGATCCATGGTTTCGTAGCTCGCTTCAGATTAGCTTTAAATTTGTTTTTGGATCATTGGTGGGACAGGCTGGTTTAGGATTATTGCTGGCTCTATTGCTGAACAATAAAAAGGGC
Organism: uncultured Atribacterota bacterium; assembly: GCA_964441685.1. Classification (GTDB taxonomy): domain Bacteria; phylum Atribacterota; class Phoenicimicrobiia; order Phoenicimicrobiales; family Phoenicimicrobiaceae; genus Sediminicultor. Next base: position 1,732 of record CAYTVM010000050.1, read on the forward strand.
ATCATAAAAGAACTGGTCAGCAATATTGTTATTATAGCCTGGATTATACCAGGGGTAGTGGTGGCTTATCTCTGGGTAGCTTTTTTAGACAAAGACTTTGGTTTACTTAATTCTATTTTAGAAATATTGGGTTTTGCCAGGGTGAATTGGTTCCATACACTACCGGTTGGAGTGATTATCATCTTTAATACCTGGCGTGGAACGGCTTTTTCCATGCTTTTGTTTATGGCTGCGCTACAATCGATTCCTCCTTCTTATCTTGAGACTGCAGATGTTATAGGAGCTTCAGGTTGGTGTAAACTTAGAGATATAATTTTACCGTTAATTAAACCTCAAATATTAACCGATCTTATATTGCTGACTTTGTGGACATTTAATGTTTTTACTCCTTTTATCCTCACCAAAGGTGGACCTGCTCATATGACAGAGATTTTACCTATCTATACTTACAGAGTTGCTTTTATGGGCACGTGCAGGATTGGCCAGGGAGCGGCTATATCTACAATCATACTTTTGATTAACTTAACTTTAGCTCTTATATACCTAAAAATGTTAAAAAGGAAGTGAAGTAATATGATGTTTAAACAACGAACAAATTTGTGGAATAATTTTTGGATATATTTGATCTTGTTTACCCTTGTATTATTCTTTCTCCTGCCTATGATTTGGCTGGTAATTGCACCATTTAGTTCTAAAGCTAGTTTAGCAGTAAAGATAACCTTACCAAGTTTAAATAATTTCAGAGAGCTCTTTAAAAATAAAATTGCTATGTTAGCTTTTAAAAATAGCTTTATTATATCATTTTCATCCACAGTAATCGTTGCTATTACTTCTATGCTGGCTGCTTATGCCTTATCTCGGACAGATTTTAAATGGCGTAGTACTTTGTTATATGCTTTGTTGCTATTTTCAACGGTGGTGACTGGGATAGCAGCTATGGTACCTTTATTTGTTCTAAATTTACGACTTGGATTAATTGACTCTTATTTAAGTGTTATATTTGTGTTTATTGGTGGATTTTTACCAGTAAGTATTTTTATCATAAAAGATTTTTTTGATGCCATACCCAAAGATTATGAAGAGGCAGCAATGGTAGCTGGAAGTACCCCTTCACAGGGATTCTTTCGAATAATTCTACCGCTTTCTCAACAAGGCATGGTGGTTATAGCCTTGTATATTTTCATGAATACCTGGGGAAGTTTTTTGATGCCTTTTATCTTATTGAGAAGTGTTAATAAATATCCCGTATCAGTGGCAATATACACTTTTTTTACCCAAGAGGGCCTTCCCTTGTTAGGGCTTCTTTCAGCTTATTCATTATTATATTCTCTTCCAGTAATTGTACTTTATATTATTATTAATAGAAAGTTTGGCTTTGGATTTCATGGTGGACTAAAAGGATAAAAAGGAGGCATTATAATGCACGATGTAGCATTTGAAAAAGTTACAAAAAAATTTGGAAAAGTTATTGCGGTTAATAATATTAGCTTTCAAGTCAACAAGGGTGAATTATTTACCCTATTAGGTCCTTCGGGTTGCGGAAAGACTACGACCTTAAGACTAATAGCCGGATTAGAGATACCCCAATCAGGTAATATTTATATCAAAGGCAAGAATGTAGAGAAATTATTACCAAAAGACCGTAATATAGGTATGGTATTTCAAAATTATGCACTTTTTCCACATATGAACGTTTTTGACAATATAGCCTACCCTTTAAAAATTCGGAAACAGCCCCAAAAGGAAATAATACATAAGGTTACTGAAATAGCAAAAAATCTCCAAACCGAGGAGCTATTAAGCAGAAAACCCAATCAAATCAGTGGTGGACAGCAGCAAAGAGTGGCTCTAGGTAGAGCTATGGTGCAAGAACCGGATGTGTTTCTATTCGATGAACCGCTGAGTAATTTAGATGCAAAACTACGAACAGAGGCGCGAAGTTTCCTAAAACATATACAAAAAGAGATGAAAACAACCGCAATCTATGTTACACATGACCAGAAAGAGGCCATGGCTATATCTGATAGAATTGCGATATTAGATAAAGGGGTTATCATGCAGATAGGAACCCCAAAAGAGGTCTATAAAAATCCAAAAAATGTGTTTGTAGCTGGATTTATCGGGGACCCTCCAATGAACCTTCTCGATTGCTCTATAAAATATAACCAAAATAAAACAGTGTTAGATTTTTTACAGTTTAAATTAGACATTTCTCCCATAAGAGATTTAGTAAGGGAAAAAGTAAATAATGAAGAGATTATAGTATTTGGAATCAGACCGGAAGACATTACGGTAGAGTTTAAGGATATATCACCAAATAGTATAAAAGGTGAAGTATTTGTTGTAGAAAGATTAGGCCCCGAAACTATCATACACGTAAAAATAGGAAATTTAATACTCATAGTAAGAGATTTTAGCGAACCAAATATAAATATGGGAGATACGATTTGGCTCAAGGTAGACTTAAATAGTGTTCATATCTACAAAAAAGAAGACGGAAAAATTATCATATAGGATTGAGGAAGCCGAGAAATGCCCGTTTATACCAAGACATTTACGCCGAGTGAAAACAAAACCTTCACTGAATTTATTGTTCCGATCATTAAAGGGACTAAAGAGATATTGATAAAAGGTGACTATCAGCCGAAGATAGTAAATGATATCAAAGCAACTAATAACTTAATATATCAGGCTGTATACGAATACCTAAGATTTGATGGGAAAGATTCTATTTTCTTTGGACCTAATTGGGACTATTACCAGAATAGTTATAAAAAAAATGCTATTAAATTTTTCTCCCCGATCCGTAACCTCTTTAATTATACCTTGATTGATCCGAATGGCATTGTCCGAGCCAGGGGGAACAACAATTTTTTTGAGACCCTGCAAATTAATAAAGAAAATGCCAGCATCGGATGTGTATCCGGTGCATTACCCGCAGGAGAATGGAGGTTGATAGTTGAGGCCCATGCTGTCATCTCTGAATTAGTGACATTAAGTATTGAGGTAAATTTGAACCAGGAATTTACACAAGGGGTTAAAACCACAGAAAAGTGCCGGGCAGAACTCCGAGATCTTGATAGGAAAGAACCTCTTTTTAGAGAAGAACAAGAAGGTCCTGGATGGTTTGGAGGAGATTTTCATATACATTCTCACCACAGTGATGGCAATCACTCAGTTTATGAATTAATGACCTATTTACAGGGAAAAGGTCTGGACTTTTTTGTTCTGACCGATCATAATACTACTTTGGGGTGGAAAGAGAAATATTTATCAAAAACCTTGGTTATTCCAGGTATAGAAATTTCTACTTTTTTTGGGCATTTTGTGCTTATCAACTGGGTTGGTGATATCAATTGGTTTTCGCTTGAACGGGAAAGTACCTTTGAGGATGTTGCGGCGGAGATAAAAAGGAAGGGAGCTCTTTTTTCTGTGGCTCATCCAGCATGTATTGATGACCCAATCTGCACGGGATGCAGATGGGATTATCCCAATTTTTACTGGGGAGCAGCAGATGTAATGGAAGTTTGGGCCGGTTCTTGGTCGGAAAGAAGGGCTGAAAATATAAAAACTTTAAAGAGATGGGAAAATCTGCTTAACCAGGGGTTGAAAGTAATCGCCGTAAGTGGTTCAGACATTCATCAAATGGAACCCTATAAGAAAGACTATGGTCGAACTTATGTATGGGCCAGGTCAAAAACCCGAGAGGGGATTATGGAAGGGTTAAAGGAAGGAAAGGTTTATGTTACCAGTGGTCCTAAAATAAATTTCCAATTAATGACGGATAAAGGTGTTTTTGTTTCGTTAGGGGAAGAATTAGAAGTTGACTGCAATACGAGTATTAAGTTATTGATTAATATTGAGAACAAAAAAAGCAAGAAAAAACTTCATATTGAATTAATTAAAAATGGGTTGGTCTTAAATTCTTATAACTCTTTTTCGGAACACATAGAGCTTGATTGGTCAGACAAAGTAATTAAAAATTGCTGGTATTACTTGAGATTGCTTGACCAGAGAAAGTGTATTGTAGGTTTAACCAATCCAATTTTTGTCATTTGTCATTAAGACATGACGTGAATGGGGATATTATTTTAAAAGGGCGAAAAAGGAGAGAATCTTAAAATGACTAATATTGATAAAAAGCCATATAAGGCATTCATTGTGCCTCATACCCATTGGGATAGAGAATGGTATCAAACATTTCAACAATTTAGGGTTAGATTAATTGATCTCATAAATAACTTAATTAATATTTTAGAAAAAGATAAGACATTTAGTGATTTTACTCTGGATGGTCAGACTATTGTACTGGAAGATTATTTAGAAGTCCACCCCGAAAGAAGGGAAATTCTCAAAAAATATATCACCGAAGGCAAAATTCATGTTGGTCCCTGGTATATTCTCCCTGACGAGTTTCTGGTGAGCGCCGAATCAATGGTAAGAAATTTGCTCTTAGGCCATAAAATTGCCTCTGAGTTTGGCAGAGTAATGAAAGTCGGTTATATACCGGATCCTTTTGGTCATATATCCCAGATGCCTCAGATCTTAAGAGGTTTTGGAATTGATAATATTATTTTCTGGCGGGGTATAGAATGTAATCAGACCCAAGGAAATGAATTTATCTGGCAGGGCCCTGACGGAACCGAACTTTTTGCCGTTCATCTACCTAAAACCGGTTACGGTAATGCTGTGAGTTTATCAGAAGACGTAGATCAAGCTTACAAACAAATAAAGGGAGCAATTGATGATTTATTAAGCAGAGAAACTTCAAAATCATTGTTATTATTAAATGGAAGTGACCATTTGTATGCTCAGCTCCATATCCCTCATTTGGCAAAAGAGCTAAATAAACGTTTTGCAAATATTGAGATAAAACAAGGAAATTTAAAAGAATATATAGACTATGCCAAAGAGACTGCAAAACCCAATCTGAATAAGGTTACCGGTGAATTTAGATCAGGTAAAGATGCTCCAATTCTGCAGAGTGTATATTCGTCCAGGATGTATATCAAACAGGCCAATGAAAGGTGTGAAAACCTTTTAAAAAATTGGGTGGAACCGACCGCTTCTCTGGCCTGGTTATTAGGTAGAGATTATCCAGAGAATCTAATCTGGACGAGCTGGAGATGGTTATTGAAGAATCAACCTCATGATAGTATCTGTGGTTGTAGTATCGATCAGGTGCACAAAGAGATGCTAACCCGTTTCGATTGGTCCGGACAGATTGCCCAGGAAGTAATGAATAAAAGTTTAGATTATATTACAGAAAAGATTAAGATCGATTATTTGAAGAAAGATGAGTTGGCCCTGGTGGTCTTCAATCCTCTGCCTTATCCCATTGATGAGAATGTAGAGGTAAGGATTAAATTTCCTAAAGAGATTAATTTAAATCGGGTGAAGATTTTAACCATAGAAGGAGATGAGATTCCTTATCAATTAAAAGGGTATGGATTAGATTATAAAATTGTTTTTAGACCTTTTGGTGGCCCCCAATTTCCGGAAGTTAATTATGCCGATATATCTTTTACTGCCAAAGATATTCCTGCCTGTGGTTATAACACTTTTATCATTAAAGCAATTAATGAAGTAAAGATTTTTAAAGAATATGATACTGATATAAGAGTCGGTAGAGATTACATTGAAAATAAATATTATAAAATAAGTGCTGAAACCAATGGAACATTAACTATTGTGGACAAATTAAACGATAAAATCTTTAAAAATTGCAATAGATTTGTAGATAGCGGAGATGCAGGAGATGAATATACTTATTCTCCGCCTTTGAATGATAAAATAATAGTGTGTCGATTGGATAATATTAGCATTCAAGATATAGGTCCGGCTGAAGCCACTTTAATTGTATCGGGAAAGATGATATTACCAGTCGGATTAAAACCTGATAGAAAATCCCGAGAAGATAAGAAGGTAGAGTGTCCCGTTGAATCTAAAATAAAATTATTTAGTGAAGTCCAGAGAATAGAATTTAAAACTACATTTGATAACCAATGTCATGACCATTGTTTAAAAGTAGAGTTTCCTACCAATATTAAAACGGATTATGTTTATGCAGAGGGTCATTTTGATGTAGTCAAACGGTCTATTAAGTTGCCTGACAGTGAAGGCTGGGTGGAAAAGGCTTATAAAACTGCTCATAATTCAGGATTTGTAGATATTAATAATGGAAAATATGGAATGGCAATTCTGAATAAAGGATTACCTGAGTACGAGATAATACCTGACAATAATACCGTAGCCTTAACTTTGCTTCGCAGCGTAGGCTGGTTATCCAGAGGTGATTTAGAATATAGGAAGGAAAATGCTGGCCCTTCCTTCCCAACACCAGAAGCGCAATGCTTAGGAGAGTACATTTTTTATTATGCCCTTATACCCCATCAGGGCAGTTGGGATGATGCCCGTATTTCTCAGAAGACAAGACAGTACAAGACAAAAATATTAACTAAGCAATTAAAGAATCAACCAGGAAATCTTTCAGATAAATATAGTTTTATTCAATTAGAAGGTGACTATTTAGAAATTAGTGCCATTAAAAAGAATGAATTTGAAGATAAATTGGTCGTCCGAATTTATAATCCTGCTGATAGAGAGGCCACTGGAAGGATTAAATTAGGATTTGCTATCCATAAGGTCTATCTGGGTAGGTTGGATGAAAGCTATAAAGAGGAATTACACTATGAGGATGGAGTTAAAATAACACTTAGACCGAAAGAGATAAAGACAATTATTTTTAAAATGTTAT
>CAYTVM010000051.1:0-2737 GCA_964441685.1 uncultured Atribacterota bacterium
CCAAAGCTGGAGTTCCGTATTGAGCATCAATTGGTGGGAAGGGGAAGAAATCAAAGTCTTCACCCGGAACCAAATTGGGGAAATGGTCGAGTATAAAACTTTTGATAAAGGTTGCCTGTCTGTGCATATAAGCATTTGGCGGAGTAGTAAACAAGGCATCTGGTGAATCACCAAAATTTATAGTCAATTCTGCATTTGTTCCACCATAGACATACTTTTCGTTTAAGGCAATCTGACCAAACAACTCAAAAGCTCTTTGCACCCGATCATCAACCCAGGATATTCCATGAGAAACCCACAAATCATAAACCTCCGGTTCTACGGTACGAAGCATAATATCTTCAATCCAATCTGTCCCAGCCCATCCACTGGCAGCACCACTTTCAAGTCCAATCGCCCAAGGAGTATTGCCATCTGCAACCATCTTATCGGAAAGAGCAATCATTTCCTCCCAGGTAGTGGGCACTGTATAACCTGCAACGGCAAATGCTTTAGGACTATACCAGACTAAACTTTTTAGGTCAGCAGAAATAAAGACTCCACAAAATTTTTCCTTAAAAGTTCCCAGGTCTAGCCAGGTTGGTGAGTAATCACTTCGCAGCATATCCATATCCATAAAGGTACTTAAATCTACTAATTTTCCGGCTTTGGCAAATTCTATCATCTGCCCCGGATTCGGTATAGCTGACACATCGGGCGGATTGCCAGCTTCAACTTGAGTAGTTAAAACAGCGGGAAGGTCTCGAGTTCCGGTAAATTCAACTTTGATGCCAGTTTTAGCTTCAAACGGAGCTACCATTTTGTTAAAAGCATCTGCTTCTGCACCAGTCCAAACACCAAGAATAGATAAGCTATTAGATGCTGCAAAACCACTTGAAGTAAGCATTCCGATTAATAACACTACGAATAACATAAAACTAATTTTCTTTAACATTTTCTTTTTATTACCTCCTTTATTTTTAAAAAAATGTTTTTCGTCATTTCTTAATTTCTATCGCACAACACCTCCTCTTCTTTTAGTTAGTTAGTTACTTAGTTATCTGGTTGGTTAGTTTTGAAATTAATTTATCACTTAACTAACCAGGTAACCAAATGACTATTAAACTAAATATAAACGCGATATTAACTTAGCTCTTCTTTCTCTATTATCCGCCAATAATTATGTGACCAATCGATAATTAAGGGGCAAGTATTATATTAATATTCTACATCACTGGTAAAAAGTCCTTCTTTTTTAATTTTTTTTCTTAGTATGTTTATATCTGCCACCTAATTAGCCTTTCAAATTAGTTGATGATAATAAAGTATTTAGTGAATCAGTAGTAGTGGAATATTTGGAATCCGCTTACCATGGGGCATATGTCTCTCTTGTCTATTAGTCGTTATTTATGTCTAGCTCTGAACTCGTGTTCGGGGTCGGATTTATGCATCCCGGGTTATTTGGGTAATTTTATTTTAAAATAAGATCTCAATCATTTTAATCAATTATATGACTAAATCATTTCGTTTAATAAGTCAATATAATCTACCAGTAGACGGGTAATTAAGAATTTTTCTTTTACTGTCTCTTTGCCTTTTTTACCAATTCTTTCTGCTTCCGATGGATTTTCTAAAAGGTAGATAATCCTTTCTGCGAAGCCATCATAATCTAGCGGGTCAACCAGAAAACCATCTTTACCATCGGTAATCTGTAATGGTATCCCTCCTACATTAGAAGCGACCACCGGGGTTTCTTTCCACAAAGCTTCCGAAACAGTTAAGCCAAACCCTTCTTTTATTGATTTTTGAATGATAACATTGGAAATACGCTGGAGCACATTAACTAGAATATCATTTTCCACATTTAATATAATAATATCTTTTTTTTCAATCATCTTTTGCGCTGATTCCCTTATACTTTGGTATACTTTTATCCCTTCCGGATCATCGGTGGCTATACTGCCACATAAAACCAAACGACAATCGATATGGGATCTTACTTTTTTAAAGACTTTAAAAACACCTAATGGATCTTTTAGATAATCAAAACGAGATATCTGGGTCATAATGGGCTTATCATCAAGTATTTTATATTTTATACGATACTTGATAATATCTTCTGGCGATAACTCCATATTTTTAGGTGATAGCGGATCGATTGCCGGAGATATTACTTTTTGAGGAACAGGTAGTTTTTCAGATTTATACTTATCACTGGAAATAATAATTCTATCATAGCGAAGAATAAAGTTCTCAAGATAATGCCATAATTCAGGATAAGGATTGGATAAATCAATATGACAGCGCCAGATCCAGGGTTGCTTCTTTTTATAATACTTAATCAATGGCAAAGGTTGAGGGTCATGAATTACTACGGCATCATGATTATTAATATGAGTAAAGACAGAAAATTCTTGATTGAACTGAAGGTACATTTTTTTCTTTATTTCTGTGAGATTAATTGAACCTCCTTGCAAGGCATTGTGAAACTTTTTAGTAATGGTAAAGAAATCGGGGTTCCCATGGAGTATTCTCCATCCGGCTGAAATGCCAAGCTCGTTCATGAGGATAATCAGAGATTCTAATATTTCTGCTACCCCCCCTCCCTGAGAAGTAGAATTAATATTTAGAATTGACTTTGAAGTAAGCCTTCTTGCTTTTTTGAATAAATTAAAGAATAATTCATCACCGATAATTTCTCTATAATCACCGATATCATGCATAATATCTTCTCCTTTCTTTTATTTTCATCAGTTAT
>CAYTVM010000051.1:2837-8441 GCA_964441685.1 uncultured Atribacterota bacterium
ACAAATATAAAAATATGCGGGATATCTGATGAAACAAAATAATTTTAAAGCCATCCTTCTTCGAATGGATTGGAAAAAAGAAAACGTATTACGCGATAAGCAAATAATTGAATTTATTAAAAAATTAGATAGACCGGATTTAAAAATTGGGTTGCTATTACCTGAAAAAAAACCAGTATCCACTACTTCAGAAATAAACCCCTTTATTCAAGCTGTACATAAAATTGAGGTCTCCCCTGAAGAAACCATGGCATTACTTACTCAACCAAAAGATATAGAGTCAGCTCGAGATAGTGGTTTTGACCTTATTGTAGGGTGGGAAACATCAAAAGAAGAAGAAAGGGAGCTTTTCTTTAAAAAAGGTGCTGATATAGTCATTGAAAGATTAAGTGATTTAAGTGCAAAATGGATTGATGGGTGGTTTAATCGATACCCTCCTCATCTTCTTGAATCAGTAAAAATCTTTTCTGGCGAAAATGAAAAGTTCTTTTTGCACCCCCGGTATCTTTATTCCAATTCTAAAATAATGGAAGGAAAAGAAAAAGCAGTTTTCTTTTTCGATTATGATGGCACCCTAACCCCTATTGTCGAGCGGCCTGATCTGGCCAAAATATCTCCGGAAATGAAAGAAATTATCCGTCAACTATCCCTGAAATATAAATGTGCAATTGTAAGCGGACGGGGAAGAAGGAATTTGCAAACCTTGGTGGACATCCCGGGAATTTTTTATGCCGGGGATCATGGTTTGGATATTATTGGACCAGATATTTCTATGATACATCCTAAAGTAAAAAAATTCTTACCGCTTATTCAAAATATCTCCAAAAGTTTAGATAAATCATTAACTCATATTCCTGGAGTCATTGTAGAAAAGAAAAAGATGAGTGTAGCTATTCATTATAGGCAGGTATCAAAAGAAGATTTACCCGGGCTAAAGTTACCATTAAAGAAGATTCTAAAAGAAAATAGAGAAAATATCCGTTTATTGAAAGGGAAAAAAGTTATTGAATTTTTACCTAATATTGAATGGAATAAAGGTAAAGCAGTGTTATGGATATTGAATACTCTGGAACTTGATTGGTCCGGGCGAAAGATTTTTTATCTGGGAGATGATACCACTGATGAAGATGCCTTTCGCATTCTTCGAACCCGGGGAACCAGTATCCTTATTGCGGAAAAAGCCGAAAAATCTGCTGCTGATTTTCGATTATCTTCGCCTGAAGAGGTTAAATTTTGGTTGAAACAGTTTTTAAATTAATTTTTATTAACAAATCATTTTTTAATTTATTTACTAATCAGTTCTTTTAAAAGTGTATTTACTTCAACAGAAGACTTAATATTGTATTTAGACAGGGATGACCTTGTACCCACCTTAATAGAATAAGCAGAATCAGGTAAATTTTGAAAAGTATCTTCGTCTGACCAGTCATCACCTATCGCCAGGATAAAATCCCAATCTTTCTGGGAAATCCAGTAGTCAGCACTTAAGCCTTTGCTAATTCCCATAGGTTTAATTTCAATGACCTTTTCTCCATGAAGTATTTCCAGATTCAAATTAGAAGTAAGGAATAAAAGAGAGGATTTTAACTCTAAAGCTCTCATCCGGCCAAAAGAGGGATCAGTTTTAATATAATGCCAGACCAGGGAATACTCCTTCTCTTGAATAAATGAACCAGGGGTTCTGTTAACATAAAGCTCAAGTAGGGGCTTGATTTGGGTTTTCCATTTATTGCTTAGAGGTTTTACTGTTTTCCATTGCCCAATCCTTTCCCTTAACCAGGTTCCATGTCCGGCAACCAGACCAATATTTATATCTGCAAACCACTTTTCTAAAATATCTTTTTCTCGACCACTGACTATTACCACTTGATTTTTTTTATCCTGGATTAATTGTTGAATTAAATTTAAGATTTTTTTACTGGGTTTAATCTTCTTGAATTTATAAGTATTGGAAATTAATGTTCCATCATAATCTAAGAGAAATAAGCGGTTTTTGCTTTTTTGATAATCTTCTATCATCTCTAAACGTTTTTTTGGTGATAAATCTTTTACAGAAAATTCTGCCTGCATGTTTTTTACCTCTAAAAGGCTTTCTTTAAAGTCATCTGCCCACTTTTTCACATGATAATTTTTCAGTCGCTTTTGCATAATTTGATTTCTTTTTTTCTGCAATTTATCAGACATATTCAGAGCATGTTTTATAGACCAGGATATCTGTTCTCTATTATTCGGGTTAACAATTAAGGCCTCACCTAACTCATTGGCAGCACCGGCCATTTCGCTAAGGATTAATACCCCTTTACTATTGTTTTTAGTGGCAATAAATTCTTTAGCGACTAAATTCATTCCATCTTTTAACGGCGTTAATAAAGCAATATCAGCAACATAATAAAGAGCAGTCAGCTCATAAAAAGGGATGGATTGGAAAAGATACCGGATGGGTGACCAGCCAATTGTAGCGTATTTACCATTTATTTCCCCAACTAGCTCATCTACCTGTTGTTTTAACTCCTGATACTGTTTTACCCGAATACGTGAGGGTACAACTACCATAATTAAAATTACTTTTTCCAGATATTCTGGATTCTTCTGTAAGAAAAATTCAAAGGCTTCCAAACGTTTAATAATTCCTTTGGTATAATCCATTCGATCAATAGAAAGAATAATTTTCTTTTCCCCAATCTGGTCTCGTATTTTTTCGATCTCTTTTTTTGTACCAGGGTTTAGGATGGAGGAAGAAAATCGCTCATAATCAATTCCCATGGGAAATGTATCCACTTTTAATATACGGTTCTGATAGCTGATATAACCCATGCTATTTTCGTAGCCAAAAAGGCGTAACACTGAGTCTAAAAAATTTCGTACATAATCATAAGTATGAAAACCAATAAGGTCAGCACCTAAAATACCTTCAAGTATCTTCTCACGCCAGGGGAGCAGTCGATATATTTCCTGAGGTGGAAAAGGAATATGCAGAAAAAAACCAATGGTTAAATCGGGACGCTTTTGTCTTAACATATTAGGCAGCAGCATTAACTGGTAATCATGTACCCATATTATATCATCTGGTCGGGCGATATTTAGAATGGTTTGGCAAAAAATTTTGTTGACTCGATTGTATTCATCCCACAGAGAATTTTGATAGACGGTATATTGAGTAAAAGAATGGAATAAAGGCCAGATAGTTTTATTACAAAAACCATTATAGTAAGCTTGTATCTGTGATTGAGATAGAAAGACCGGATAGTTATTTAATTTTTCAAGTTTAGTGATAATTTCTTGTATGCCTTTTTCGCCAATCTTATCTTTAACTAGACCCGGCCAGCCAATCCACATGCAATCATAATCTTGATGAAAAGAAGACATACCGGTAGCTAATCCTCCAGCGCTGGGAAGGAAATTAATCTTATCTTTGTTTTTACTGGCAGTTACCGGAAGTCGGTTAGAAACAATTAATATTCTAGCCATCTTCATGTTCACCCCTTTATCGCAAAAGATCTCGTTGCCCTTTTTCATCGATATAAATATTTTTTTCTCCATACCAATCGGCTTTTTATTATTATACCGTATAAATCTATGGTAGTAAAACATTTTTTAAAATTTGAAACAATTATAAAACCATAACATTTTACATGATTATTTAATCGATCACAACAACAAATGACCTTCTATTCCAAATCCAAATTTCTTTAATCGATATTTAATCTTTCGTAAGTGCAAAGTGAAAAGCTAATCGAAATTTGTATACTTTTATACAAAAGTCAATACTCACTAAGGATCAAGATATATTATAAATAAGCATGTAATACGTATTGCAGAACCATGCGCTGGGTATTAAAAAAGGAAGCATTCATGGCAATACTATGACGCATGATATTAATCCATTTTCCTCGATTCTTGTAGTAAATTGGGATGACTATATTTTGCAATTTATCATCTAAAGAAGCCGCATCTTCCTGATCACTACTTTCGATATCGCATGCTGACCCAATGGACCACCCGGTAAAACCTTCAATGCAACCTTCAATCCACCATCCATCTAAAATACTCAAACTGGGTATACCGTTATGGGCTGCTTTCATTCCTGAAGTACCTGATGCCTCTTGAGGTTTCTTGGGGGTATTAAGCCATAGATCCACCCCTGAAACCATTCGCTTGGCTAAATTTATATTGTAATTTTCCAGATAAACGATATCAATTTGCCCTCGAAGTTGCTGGGAGACCTGGACAATCTTTCGAATTAATTCCTTGCCCGGCCCATCTTTAGGATGGGCTTTGCCAGAGAAAATCAGCTGGATTTTTCCATACTTTCTGGAAATATCTAGCAGTCTATTGATATCATGAAAGATTAAATCTGCCCGTTTATAGGCTGTTGATCTCCTAGCAAAACCAATCGTTAAAACTTCCGGATCTAATTGAACCCCTGTTTCTTGAAAAATACTATCAATCAGTATTTTTTTCGCTTCCTGATGGGTTTGCCATATTTCCTCATCCGGTATACTCAAGGCATAACGCAAACTAAAAGAATCATTTTTCCATCCTGGAATATAGCGATTATAGAGTTTTTGAAAATGGGGACATACCCAGGTTGCCGAATGAACCCCATTGGTAATTGAATCAATATGATATCCGGGAAACATCTCCTGGGAAACAGCTTCATGTCTTTTAGCTACACCATTTATATAATGACTCAGGTTAAGGGCCAGAGCAGTCATATTCAAGTGTTCTTCCCCACCGAGTTCTTTTAGTATGGGATCAGGGATAGGTCTTCCTAAAACTTTCCCCACCAATTCATAAGAAAATTGGTCCATACCTGCCGGTACCGGGGTATGAGTGGTAAAGATGCATAATTTTTTTACCTCTTCGATAGTCCTGTTACTCCATTTTTCCTCCTGATGGTTATAATGATTAAGTAGTTCCAAAGTCAGTAAACTGGCGTGTCCTTCATTCATATGATATTTAGAGATACTGTTAAATCCCAGCTGCTTAAGCATCCTCACTCCACCAATCCCCAATACAATTTCCTGGGCCAGCCGGTATTTATTATCACCGCCGTATAAGAAATCAGAAAGACTCCGGTCATAAACGCTATTTTCCGGTAAATCAGTATCCAAAAAAAAGACGGGGACACAATGACTATCCAAACCTTTTATATAAAAAAGCCAGGCCTGAACCCATACTTTTCTCTCTTCAATTTCGATTGCAATCTTATCGGGCAACAATTCCATATAATCTTGAGGGTTCCATTCTTCAGGTAATTCCTGCTGAATCCCTTCTTTTCCCACTTTTTGATGCAGATATCCCTTTTTGTAAATTAAAGTAACTCCAAGCAGAGGAACTGCTAAGTCCGCAGAAGAGCGGAGCATATCACCGGCTAAAATCCCCAATCCACCACTGTAAGTAGGAATTCTGGCATCAACACATATCTCCATGGAAAAATAGGCAATTTTTCTATACTTTTTCATCATTTCAAGTAGTTGTAAAACATTTCCTTCCTTAGCTTCCATAAGTACTCCTTTCAAGCTTTAAAGATGATTGATAATCTTATTAGTCTATATACAATTTCAGTTTTAATCTAACATTGATACAAATAAAATTAGGAAT
>CAYTVM010000052.1:0-8411 GCA_964441685.1 uncultured Atribacterota bacterium
GCTCCATTGCCATTAAAATATTTCGATGAAATATTAAATACGGAATACCCGCATTAAGGTGGCCAAGTGTTTTTTTATACTCATGCTCTGTTAGCTTGACAAGCTTAGTAAAAGTAAAAAAATCTTCCCAAACTGCTATTTTCCTTTGAAAGGTTAATGTCAACCGCGTATTTAAAGGTTGCTTAGTATGTTTAGCATTCCACGGGCAAACTTGTTGACATATTTCACAATCTATTATTCGATTTTCTAATACAGTTTTAGCTTCTTCTGGTATCTTATCATTCTGAAGAATATAGGACAGACATCTATCTTTATTTAACATATAGGCATTTTCAAGTGCATTTAACGGACAAGCCTCTTGGCATTTTTTACAGTCTTTACATTGATTTATTTCCTCTTTGTTATTATGGTCAAGATTAGCATTGGTAATGATGCCACCAAGTGCAAGAAATGTTCCATACTGCCTGGAAATAAGAAGAGAATGCTTGCCTTGCCATCCTATGCCAGCTCTTATTGCAGCCAGCTTTAATGGAATAATAGAACCTCCACTCTTTGAATCATCACAAATTAAAGCCGTATACCCTTCATTTTTTAATAAAGCGGAGATAGGTTCCATTTGCTTGATTACATCATTGAAAAAACCAGAAAGAAACAATCTACTTGTTCTCCCAAAGTTGGATTTAGACCAAGATGGAAGAACAAGACCACCAATATAAACGCCAACAACAATAATTGTCTTTGCATCAGATAATGAGATCTTGGGGTCTCGCCGTTTAGATTTTTTTAATGAATAATCTTTAAATTCAGATGCATCTACAAATCCAAGTGTATCAATCCCATGGTATTCCGCAATTTTTCTAATGTTTTCTTGAATATTATTTTTTCGCATCCCTATCATATCTTCTTATATCTCCCGACACAGACTCTTGAGAGTAAAAATTCCAGTAAAGAAAGTAGTTAACTATTTATTGCTCTAAAAATGACTCATAAATCCAACCCATATAGCTAAACAGAAAATAAATATGATGATAAATAGACTGATTCTAAAAATGCTTAGTTGATCGTGCATTATGCTGATTCCGCATTTCTCGTCCCAACTGGTTATCTTGTTTTTCTTTAATTTGTTGTAAGCAATTATCATAGTGAAAAGTGCAATAAAAGGAATTCCCATCCCCATACCGTTAAGCCAGATAAGGAATCCTCTTTTTATTCCCGTGGCATAAGAAATCTTGTTTCCGGATAGAGTGCGTATCTTTATTCCCAGTAGAAATTTTCCAGGAGTAGTGCCGAATGTGGAGAACATCATGGGCTCAAAAAATATTAGATAAAATAGCAAGAGTAGTATGCCACCGATAAAACTATTCATTCGGGTTATAGTATAATTGAGTCCTGGGGAAAATAAGGCGATTATAAATATGTAGATGGGCATGATAAAGTTAATGTCAAATATTCTTGCCCAGTATCTTCTCCAGGGATAGACTTGTGATTGCATAATAAAATTCTCCTCCTGATAAATTTGTTAATGAATAGTGAAACGCACTTTTTGGGTTATAATCATCCTATTCTTTTTTAATTGTTTTGGTTAGTTAAGTTTATGATGCTTATGCGTTCAACCTGGTATATTTTTCAAGTACTTTATTTCAATATAATAGAATTTTTCTATATTTATTATACTACAAATCTTTTATGAATTCTTCTTCAAATAAAAAAAGTCCGTAAAATTCCAAGTGGGCACAGGTTTCACAATTTCACATGCTTTCCAAAATAAATATTCTTTTTACCTATTTTTATCTCAAAAAAATAGTTGTCTGTTCTCTCTATAAGTATTTGATAAAGTCATAGTGTTTTGCAATGGCAGAGGAATTAAAACTAACCATATTTACTTATAAATGTGGAAAATGTGTAAAATCTGTGGGAAAATAACTTCTTGAAAGCCTTATATAATAAGGGTTTCAAGAGAATAATGCGAGGATTGCTTCTACGAGCAAATTTTGCCTTAACTGATACTTTACCCCTCAAAAATGGCACTTTTTTAACTAAAATTCCATCATCTCAAAATCTGAAAGTGGCTATTTATAAGGATTTTAGGATTTCGGAGAGGTAAAAATAGGCCAAAAATGGGGGTCGTAATTGCTGATTTTTCGAAATTTGAAGTGCGTTTAAAGGCACTCTCCGTGCGTTTTTAGGGCATGCCTGAAGGGGGTCTGAAACCCTTATAAATAAAGGGTTTTAAAGATAGTAAATAGAAACGGAAAACCGTCCCATGCTCTTTGCTCAATCTTTTCAATTTCACTTAACGTGTCGCAAATTTTATATAAAACTTACATCAAATTTAGCCCAATCCAAGAAAAAATAATTTGTGAACTCTATGATAAAGGAAAATATCTCCAAAGGTTGGAGCAACCAAAGGGAACGTAGATATACCTGCTGTTAGATGAAGCCACACATTGTTCCTCATCTTAGTGAACGAACATATTCCAACAACCTTTCTATGTTTTCTCTCTTAGTAAAGTTCATTGGTTTGGAATATGCCGCTAACATCCCTTTTTCATCTGGTGTTTTATGACGTTTTGATTTTAATTTCCACTTCAATAAAGTCATTAATATTTTATTTATTAAGTTCAACTTTGCAAAATCAAACCCGCCACGAAAATAATAAAATTGTATTTGTTTTTGTTCCTCTACTGAAAAATTACTATCCCTTATCTCGGATACTGTACTCTCTCTTAGTGGGGATGCTCCAGTTGTAAAGATGATAATATTCTTATCTCTTAATTTATTGAGGTTATTTTTTATAATATTTACTCCACTTATTCCAACCGCATGTAAGCTTCCACCGTAAATGATAATGTCATATTTAAGCAATATATCAATATTAATTTTTTCTAGACTTAATAAATCGGTTTCTAATTCTTCTGCAATCCATTCCGCATATTTTTTAGTAAAACCTGATATTGATTTAAAGACAACAACTGTTTTCATCATTCTCCTAATCCTCCAGATGTTAATATTGCTTATTAATCGTATTTGCGATAGAAAAAATCAAAGGTCAGGCTTTACAAACTCACAAAATGTAAAATAAAAATAGAAAAATAAAATGTGAAGTCGTGAAGCCTGACCCCAATTTTCCATACTTCCTTTTTTTTCTTCGGTTAAGCTGAGGTTAAAAACATGATACTCTTTTATACATTCGACATTAATTTTAGAAATCCTTCTTTTTTTGAAAAGTTTTTCATTTGAAAACAGTAATTGCCAGAAGTTTCCTTTATTAAATGATGTTGGAGTCCTATGGTGTCCCCTAAAATGCTCTCTAAAACAAATTTATATATAAAATAGTAGCAGTACTATTCCAACCAGGTCAGCTAATATATGCCCTATCCATGATGCAAATATATTTTTGGTTCGATTAAAAATTATTCCAAAGATAATACTATCAATAAAAATCGTCCCAATATCATAAACTACGATAGGCATATAACCACTTGAATAATGCATCATTCCGAAAACTATTGAAACCAAAACTATTGCATATGAAGGCTTTATAAACCAACTTATTCTTTCTTGAAAAAATCCTCTATAAACAATTTCTTCTGCAAACGTGCCAAAAAGGATCACTATTAATAACGGGACAATTTGGGATAAATTCATAAAAGGAACTCTTGCTTGTACATGTTCAATAAAACCAGGAACAAAATATTTAGCTATGGTTATAGTTACAAACTGAGTAATGACTCCAACCGTAATTATCCAATACAAATTATTTTTAACATCAGTCATAATGCTTTTAAATTTAAATCCAATATCGCTCCAGGTTCTTCCTGTTTTTCGTCTTTCTATCAAAATGTACACTATAGCAATAATATTAAACAAACCCGCTATTTGCTTAAAAACAAATGACAATATAATGATTAATCCGAAAATGGCTATTGTCTCAATTAACATAAACTTACCCGTTTTTTTTAGTTTTTCATCTCTTATTGCCATTATCGATTGTCCCTTTCTAATTTTTAATTTACTGCTCCAACGCATAACTCATAACAATCCGTGGCACGATTTAACGGCTTTTATATCCGATTTCAGCTAACCTCTCGCGGACAAACGATGGTAGTTTAGCTCACAACGATAAACTTATGTATTTTTCTTTTCTACTCTCATACTACCTACCGGTGCTTTTCCACTGCTATATGCAGTATTTTCAGCAATCTACTTTTTGCCTTTCGGACAAACAGATATGCATATGCCACATATACTTATTTCCTTTTTGATTCTTTCTGCTGAGATTTGTCTGCAATATTCTCTGCATTTAAAAGGATCAAAAAATACATCTCTATCAATTGAAGTTGTCCATAATTGCCCGGTGGCAGCTTTAGCAGGACAATGATTAACACAAATATTACAACTGCCGCATTGACTTTCATTTATTGGAATCTGGTTGTTAAAAATATTTACTGTGGTTAATACGGTGGCAAGTCTAACCCTTGGACCGAATCTTGATGTTACCAGTAAATCTGTTTTCCCAATCCATCCTATTCCTGATCTGGTTGCGGCCAATTTATGAGAAAAAGAATATCGTAATGTTTTTTCATAGGTATCATCAAGCTCACTATCTGTTACCGTTGTCTTGATGGGATATGCTTCGATATGATAGGTTTTTAATAAATTGGATATTGCTTCGGTTTTCATGTTTAACTCATCATTGATGCTACAATAAAGATCATAGTATAAATCAGTAGGGCCATTTGAAATTTGATTAATAATTTGATCATCTAATTTTCTGGCTAATGATACGCCGTATTTATATTTTGCGTATTTCGGTTTTAATAATCCTGAGAGTGAAGCATACCCAATTTCATAATTTTCTTGTGGGCATATCTCTTTGATTTCATTGATTATTCTATTCATTTAATTCCTTTCCCTTGGGTGAGTAAGTCGTTTTTCCTACTAATCCTGGATCGATGGGCAACCCAAATTTAGCAGGTATTTCTCTGACGCTTCAGTTAATCCATAGGTGCTTATTTCCTTTTTCAACTGTTCACATGTGCCATGCCCTCCAATAAAACCATTCATTCTTGCTACAGCCGTAGAATCTACAAAATCCTGAAAATTTGGATATATTTTTTTTAATTCGCCACTTATCTCCTCATTTTGCTGCAGCTTAAATTTCTGATGATATTCTTCTGCCCTATAGAACTGAGTCAATGGAACGATTTCGGTAACTAATTTTGTATCCAGTTTTTTTTCTTGTTCCTGCATTGATTGAGTAGCTAATTCTTGCTGTTTCAGGTTATGATAAAATATAATAGACATATATTGTCGACTGAAAGATTTTAATTTGCAATTATGGTTATCCCAAAATATTTGCAGTAACTGATGGTAGGTTATTTTTTCAGGGTCATAATCAATTTGAATGGTTTCGCTATGGTTTCCCAGGTCATGATAAGTCGGGTTTATTTTTTCTCCGCCGGCATATCCAACTCGGGTGCGAATCACACCAGGTAATATTCCGAATAAACTATCCGGTCCCCAAAATCAACCCATGGCAAAAGTAGCCGTTTCAATATTGGTAGGTATATTCCGATCGATTACGGGAATATTGACTTCCTGGTTATCCACTGAATTTGCAAAAACAATATTAGTATGACCAATTTTATTGGATAAACTTTCATTTGCCTGAATTAAACAAAAAATAACGATAACAAAAAATAATATATTTCTCATATTTTTCACCACCTTCCCCCAAAGATTATTGAAATTTAAGTTTTAATGCTTTTCCGTCTAAATAATTAAAATATCTTCCCTGACAGGTATCTCTTTCTTCCAATGCAGATTCAATTTCTTGTTTAATCGCCCACCAACTCTGATTCCAGTTTTCAAAAATTGTTTTATCCCTGGGTCCGCGAGCTACCAAGCGCTGGATAACCATATTTGGGTCAAGATATTCTAAAAAAGTAACCACCCGATCAACATACTCTTCCTTGCTGCAGAGTGTTATTTGATTGTTTTGTAGCTTTTGGGCAAATGAGCTGCCCTCGACAATATAAAGAGAATGGAGCTTTGCAAAATCAACTTTTAGAGCAGAAATTATTTTTGCCGATTCAATGGCATCAATCATATCTGATTCAGGGAGATTAAGAATAAGATGGGCAGTGGTCGTTAATTCTTTCGCTTTGATTTTTAAAACCGCATCGATAAACTCTGCCAGGGTGTGCTTTCGATTGATTTTTTCTAAAATATGGTAATTTGCTGTTTGTAAGCCCAGTTCAATATTTATTTGAATATTTTTAGTTTTCTGAATGGATTGAAGGAATTCCAAGTACTGATTACTGATGCAATCCGGACGTGTGGATATAGCGATTTCAATAATATCCGGTTCTTTCGTTGCTTCGAGAATATTTTCTTTAAACTGGCCGAAAGGCAAATAAGTATTGGAAAAAGCCTGAAAGTAGGCAATGAAAAGTTTTGCTTTGTATCTGGCTTTTACATATTCTTTGTTTTTTCTTATCTGTTCGATAATTGAGGTATCACTGGAAAGACAGTTGAATCCTGAACCCATTTCATCACAGAAATCGCATCCTCCCCAACCAAGCGTCCCATCCCGATTAGGGCAACTTGTTACAGTCATTATCGGTAATTTATAGACTTTTTCGCCGTATTTATTTTTAAGATATTGAGAATAAATGTTATATCTTTCTTTCACCTTGTTCACCGTGTAAAGGTTTCTTGTTTTTACGAATATAAAAAATTATTTTCCAAATATCTTCCTGAGAAATACCAGAAATCCTTGATGCCTGGCCAATGGATTCAGGTCGGATTTTACTTAATTTTTCCCGGGATTCCTCTCGAATACCATCAACATGTTGGTAATTAGTCTTTTTCGGTATTTTCATTTTCTCCATTTTTAGAAAGTGTTTGACCTGATTCTTCTGTCTAAGAATATAGCCATCGTATTTTATCTGAATTTCAACCTCTTGTATCACTTCGTTATTTAAAGCTTCATTACCATAACCTATTTCTATCAAGTCTTTATATTCCACTTCAGGTCTCTTTAATAAATCAAAGGCGAAAAGACCATTTTTGGAAAGGTGCAAATCTTTTTGTAAAGCCCATTGTTTGATTTCCGGTAGATTTACCTCAATTTTACATAATTTTAAGCGTTTAATTTCTTCCAGAATTAATTCTTTTTTCTTAGCAACATCCTGATACCTTGATTCGGGTATCAAACCGATGTTCCATGCTTTTTCGGTCAATCTTAAATCGGCATTGTTCTCTCTTAGTAAAAGCCGGTATTCTGCTCTTGAGGTCATTAAACGATATGGTTCATCAACGCCTTTGGTTACCAGATCATCAATAAGAACGCCGATATAAGCATCAGAACGTTTTAATATAAAAGGTGGTTGACTTTTTATTTTCAATGCAGCATTAATGCCGGCAATCATGCCCTGTGCGGCAGCTTCCTCATAGCCGGAACTTCCGTTAATCTGACCTGCAGAATAAAGGCCTGAAATTAATTTGCTTTCCAGCGTTGATTTTAACTGGGTTGGATTAATACAATCATATTCAATGGCATAACCTGTTCTTAGTATTTTCGCATGCTCCAACCCTTTAATTGAGTGTAGCATTTGTAATTGAACATCTTCAGGTAAACTGGTCGAAAGTCCATTTACATACATTTCGTCAGTTAATAATCCTTCCGGCTCAATAAAAATATGCTGAGATAAACGATCAGGAAAATTCACAATTTTCACTTCAATGGAAGGGCAGTATCTGGGTCCTGTCCCTTTAATGACACCAGAGTATAGTGGAGCTCGATAGAGATTATCTTTAATAATTTGATGGGTTTTTTCGTTGGTATGGGTCAGCCAGCAGGAGATATTCTCATGAAGGCCATCAGTTTTTTCAAAGGAAAATGATAAAGACTCATTGTCCCCTTTTTGTTCGGTTAATTGAGAAAAATCAATGCTTTTACGATCGATTCTACAAGGTGTTCCGGTTTTAAAACGGAGAAGTTCCAGACCTATTTTTTTTAGATGATCGGATAATTGAGTCGAAGCTCTCATACCATTGGGCCCACCCGAATATTGGACATCACCAACAATAATTTTCCCATTAAGAAAAGTACCGGTTGCTAAAATGACTGCTTTGGTTGAAAAAACTAAACCGGTTTGTATTTTTATTCCTTCAATAACACCATCTCTTATGATTAATTCATCTACCATGGCTTCTTTAATATCAAGGTTGGGTTGATTTTGGATACTTTTCAACATTTCTTTCTGATACAGTGCTTTATCAGATTGAACTCTGACAGAGCGAACAGATAGTCCCTTGCTTGTATTTAGTTGGCGTGCTTGAATGGCACTTCGATCGGCAATTTTACCCATTTCTCCTCCCAATGCATCGATTTCCCTTACCAA
>CAYTVM010000053.1:0-8398 GCA_964441685.1 uncultured Atribacterota bacterium
GCTTCTAAATGTTACTATATTTTTTACTGCCTGTCAATTATAAATTAGTCGTTAGCGTAACAGATTATTAGTCTATTATTACTTAATACTCTCTTTCCTCTTCTGAAGTTCGGGATAAATTTTCAAATTTTGCATATTCTTTTATGAAGGCCAAATCTATTTGACCTGTAGGACCATTCCTCTGTTTGCTGATAATTACCTCAGCAATGCCCTTTTTTTCTGTTTTTGGTTTATAATATTCCTCTCGGTATAAAAAAACAACTAAATCAGCATCCTGCTCAATTGCCCCACTCTCTCTTAGGTCAGAAAGACGAGGTTTTCTTCCATCTCTCTGTTCTACTGCTCTAGATAATTGGGAAACTGCTATTACTGGAATATTTAATTCTCTCGCCAAGCCCTTAAGAGAACGAGAAATTTCTGAAATCTCCTGTTGTCTATTTTCCATTCTACCAGAACTTGTAATAAGCTGTAAATAATCTATTATTATTAGATCAAGACTATGCTGGGCTTTTAATCTCCTGGCTTTAGCCTTAATTTCTAAACAAGTAATTCCAGCTGTATCATCAATAAAAATGGGAGCAGAAGCTAATCTGCCTGCTGCCATAGAAAGTGTAGGCCAATCTGTTTCTGCTAATCGTCCCTTTCTTAAATTATGGGCATCAACTCGAGCCTCCGAACAAAGCATCCTTTGTACTAATTGAGATTTTGACATTTCTAAGCTAAAAAGAGCTACCGCTGTATTTTTCGAGACTGCAATATGCTGGGCAACGCTCATACAAAAAGCTGTTTTACCCATTCCGGGTCTACCTGCAATAATTATTAGTTCAGAAGGTTGAAATCCTGTAGTAATATCATCGAATTCGCTAAATCCACTGGGAATTCCAGTAATAAATTCATCTCTATGATATAGATTCTCAAGCTTCTCAAAACTATCTTGAAGTATCTCTTTGATAGGAACGAAAGACTGCCCTAAATTTCTCTCTGAAACTTCAAAAATCAAATGCTCTGCTTTATCCAGCAAAATTTTAGCATCTTCTTTTTCCTCATAACCCATAGAAACGATATTAGTAGCGTTATTAATTAAATTACGTAAAATAGATTTTTCTTCGATAATTTTAACGTAGTGCTCTATATTTGCTGCAGTAGGAACACTATTAATTAAATTGGTTAGATAAGTAATTCCCCCTACCTCTTCTAATAAATTTATCCTATTTAATTCCTCGGTTAAAGTAACTAAATCAACACCTTTACTCTTTTCAAATAGCTCAAGAACACAGTTAAAAATAATCTGGTGAGATTTTTTATAAAAATCTTTAGGTTTTAAAATATCTACTGCGTGTAAAATAGCGTTTTCCTGAAGCAACATTGAACCTAAAGCAGCCTGTTCTGCACTAATATTTTGAGGAGGGTTCCTGCCTAATTCCATTTTTTTTACTCCACGTTAAATAGTATTTAGTATTTAGTATTTAGTATATAGTATCGAGTATTGAGTTAAAAAATCCAAAATTCAAAACTTTTTCGTATATATAATTGCTTTAATGTAGGATTCAAATTTATTCGACCCGCGATTTGCGGGCTTAATAAATCAAGCCTCTACCTCTCTCCAGAAACTCGAAACTTGCAACTTGAGACATATTATATTATTCATCGCTTGCTACTGTATTTACTCTATTTACTGTCTCCTTTCTACTAGTTTTTACCTTCCTTACTTTATACTATATACTAAATACTAAATACTGATTTATTCTTTTTGTGCATCCTTTGCTTCCTGCTCAGATAAGGTATCGGAAATTAAATTAACTTTAATTTGAGGAGTTATATCTTTATATAAATTAACCGGTATAATATGAACTCCCAATTTTTTTAAGGATTCTTTTAAATTAAGCTTTTTTTTGTCTAATTCAATTCCGTGTTCCTCAAATAAGGCTTTTACAATATCTTTGCTGGTTACAGAACCGAAAAGCTTTCCTTCTTCACCGGCTTTAACTTTAATTTCCAGGGAAATATTATTAATTTTTTCTGCTAATTCCTTAGCTTCGCTTAATTCCCCTTCTTTTTTTTCTGTTTCTTTTTTCTTTAGATATTCTATTTGTTTGAAATTACCCATGGTAAAGGAAATTGCTTTACCTTGCGGAATCAAAAAATTATGGGCAAAGCCGCTGCTTACCTCAACTACATCTCCTACTTGCCCAATTTTTTCAATATTTTGTTTTAAAATTATTTTCATATTCTAAGCCTCCCTATTCTATTCTTTATTATAGATTCTTCTGTTAATTTTAGCAATCCTTAATTGTTAATAAGACCGTAGTATTAAGTATATAGTATCGAGTTAAGAAAGAGAAAGAAAAGATAGAAAAAGTAACATTCTTCTTTTTATCTAATTACCCCACTAAAGTTTACACTAAATACTATTCACTAAGATTATTTTATTCTTTTCTGGCCGTAATTAATCTTCTAAAATCTATCCATATATCTATCATGGCTCCCCAGATAGCGATTTGAGATAAAAAGGGTTGAAAGCACACTAAAATATATACAACCCACTTTAAAAATTTTTTAATTTTAAATCGCTCTAGTATAAAACCGGTCAAAGAAAGACCATAAATCAAAAATACCACTGTAAAAAAAACTTGTATATTTACTCCAATTTTATTTAAAAGAGGTATTTTGTAAATTGTTCCTAAAATTATAAATATAGTCCCTGAAAGGTAACTCCAAAAAAAAGACTTAGCGGCTTTCCAGTTTGAAAAGGGTGAAAAGTTCGCTAACTTATATCCAAACCTCTTTAAAATTAAGCGAGCTACCCAGTAATTTAAAATAGTATCAAAAATCGAAGCAAGAATAATCATTCCTGGGAATGCTATTCTTACTATATTTATAGTTTGGGTCAAGGACTCTTTTAGAAAAGTTAATTGTTCCGGAGACAATCCCATACTGCTATAAAAATTCAAAGATTGAATTATAACTCTATCTATCTCTTCTATATCAAATAATAGGGTATTAAGATCTAAAAACCAAAAACCGATTAAAAGGATCAAACCTTTAGAAATAAGGGAACCTATACTTCCAATGATGATAATATCGGCTAAGGATAATTCCTTTTTTATACCGAACCCCAAAGTTAATCCCAATATTCCAAAACCTAGTAGAACCATAAACCCTTGCAGGGGACCGGCTAAAATAGTAACCAAAATCGAAGCGATAAAAGTTGAAATAATAGCAAACTTTAAACTGTGACGTAAACATAAAATTATAATCGGTAGAGGGCATAAAAAACTTACCAGCGTACCTAATAGAGGGATGTATATGCTGATAATAAATAAAACAGCAGTAATTGCTGCTAAAAATGCACCCTCAACTATTGATTTAGTTGGAATTTGTTCAGTCAATAAATAAGCCTCTTTAACTAAAAATTCTAAGATAAATTAGTTAGCTGGTTTACCGGTTACCCGGTTGAAGAATTAAAATCAAGTGAGTGAATTGTATCAACTAACTCTCATTTTATAACTATAAACCCATATTTGAAATTAACAAATAATTTAACTAACCAACTGGTTAACCGGGTAACTGGATAACTAATATTCTATAGCTATACGCTATTTTTCACTATATATTGATTTATTTCACCACATAAGGGAGAAGTCCTATTTCCCTTGCTCTTTTTATAGCCATAGCCAGAGTACGTTGATGTCTTGCGCAGTTTCCGGTTGCTCTACGAGGCAACATTTTGCCTTGTTCAGTGATAAATTTTCTTAATAGTTCTATATCTTTATAATCAGCTAATATTTTTTCTTTGCAAAAAAGACAAACTTTTTTTTGTGGTCTTCTAAAAGTACCATATTGTGCCATTGGTTTATATTTTTCCTCCTTTAACTTACCTTCTCTTATTGGTATTTTTTTTAAATAATTAATTAGCTATCTTTTTTTGATTTTTTTTCAGGTTGTAATGTTAATAGATATCTAATAACTTTCTCTTCTAATTTTAGAACTCTTTCAAATTCAGCAACAATTTTTTCGTCCACATCAAAATTTAAGACTACATAAATCGCTTCTGTAAAATTTTTAATTTCATAAGCTAACTTTCTTTTACCCCATTTATTTGTTTTGGTTATCTCTCCTTTTGCCTGAGTAATAAGTTTTTTTACTTTATCCAATAAAGAATCTAACTCTTCATTTTCTAACTGGGGATTTATAGCAAGCATTACTTCATAACTTCTCATCTGTTACCACCTCCTTTCGGTCTAATCAGCCCCTAAAAGATTCTTCAGGAGCAAGGAAATTATAAATATTAAACGATTTATATTATACCATAGATATTTTCTATATCAAGCTTTTTAATATAGTATCAAGTATATAGTATTGAGTATTGAGTTAAAAAGCGAAAGAAAAAATAGAAAAAGCAGTATTCTCCTTTCTATCTAACTATTCCACTAAAGCGTTGTACGCTCACTTCAATATTGTATATCGAGTATCGTGTGTTGTTAATCCATTTAGTGAGTTAATTAATATATTTATTCCAAACTAATTAGCCTGGTAACCACAACTAACTATATGAATTTACATCTTGCAATTATTAACTGAAAAATGTGAATTTGTATATCATATTGCATATTACATAAAGAGGTAAGGAGGAAAAAAGGTTTTGGAGTACAAAATTAAAAATATCTATTTTTCTCTTAATCCCGGGGAATAATTTCTCTAATTTTCTTCTCTAATTTTACCCGGGGGATTAGGAATTTTCTACCACAACAAAGACATTTTAAACCAATATCAATACCAGTCCTGGTAATTTCCCAATGGAAACCTCCACAAGGATGTTTTTTCTTTAATCTAATAATATCTCCTATTCCTAATTTTAAAGGCATATTACTGTTTCCTTATTTATCGATTAAATTAGTCGTTATTATTTAGTCGTTCGCAAAAAATGCAAAATGCAAAACTGGTTTTCGGTTTACAGTTTTCAGATCACTGTAAATAAAGGCTTTTTTAAACTTGAAACTCGTAACTTGCAACATGCAACCTTTATTTTAACTGGTCAATCGAGAAACTGGTTAACTGTGTAATTAAACAAAATTACAATTTCTGCAAAAGAGAATTATACTCTTCTTTATCCTTTTCTTTAAAGGGGCCAACAATAGATAAATTTATTTTATCTTCAGTAAAAATATTTTGAGCCATTCTTTGAACATCTTCTACTTTTACTTCTTCAATTTTTCTTTTTATTTCATCAAAAGTTGAAGGTATACCATATAAAAGAATCCTATCCCCCAACCAAAATGCCCTACTTAAAGTACTTTCCAAACTTAAGGATAATGCCCCTTTGTACATTTCTTTTGCTTTTCTTAATTCATCTTCTTTTAAATTACTGTCCTTTATTTTATTAAGCTCCTCTAAAATTGTTAGAATAGTGTTCTTTAGTTTACTTGAATCGATACCGACATAAATATTAAAAGCACTGGTATCATTAAAATACTGAATAAATGAATGAATATCATAGGCTAAGCTTTTTTTGACTCTTATTTCTTGAAAGAGTCGAGAGCTTAATCCAAAGCCTAATATTATATCTAATAAATCCAGAGAGTATTTATTGGGATCTAGCCGAGAAACACCCGGAAACCCAAAAAAAAGATGAGTCTGGTTGCTTTTTTTAAATTTTATTCCTACTTGAGCGTTCTTCTGTTTGCCCTTCATGGGAAGATAACTTTCGATTTTACCCTTTTCGGCACTTTTAAAATACTTTTCGATCTGCAGAACTGCTTCTGCTATCTTAATATTACCCGCAACACTTATTACTAAGTTATTTGGACGATAAAACTTATTTATATATGATAAGAGATCTTCTCTTTGAATGTTGATTACACTTTTTTCATTTCCGAGAATAGATCTGCCCAAAGGATGATTTTTCCACATTATTTTGTCAAGTAATATTTCTACTAATTCTTCTGGTATGTCCTGATATTTTTTAATTTCCTCAATAATTACTTTTTTTTCCTTATAAAGATCTTCTTCTATTATTAGAGAATCTTCTATTATATCAGCCAACACATCAAAAGCAGTTTTAAAATGTTCCTGGGGTACTTTAACATATAGATGAGTTATCTCTTTGGAAGTAGAGGCATTTATTTCTCCGCCAATACCTTCTATGACCTGGGATATTTCCAGGGTATCTTTCCTTTTTTTGGTTCCTTTAAATAGCATATGTTCGATTAAGTGAGAAATTCCTTGGTGTTTCTTTGCTTCGTACCTTGACCCGGCTCCTATTCCAAAAACAATAGCTACTGATTTCATATAAGGCATCTCTTCTACTACAATTCTTAAACCATTCTCTAATTTTATTACTTTGTAAATAATAATTCCTCCCTTTAAATTAGTCTAATATAGCGTGAAGCGTACAGCGTTTAGCGTATAGACTTAAAAGCTTAAAGCTAAAAACGAAAAACTAATAACTAAAAACAAGCTTTTCATCTTGCACCTTGCATCTTGTAATTTGCAACCTGTAACCCGAAACTTATTACTTGTTACATATTACTTATTACTATTTCTCTCTCTTCTAGATTCTAGCTCCTGATTCCTATTCCTTTCACGATATATAAATTTAAATTGATATTATCCCAATTCTATCGATATTCTATTCAGATTTTTTTACCACAAATACTTCCTCTAATTTAGTAAAATCCACCTCCGGCCTTATTATTACCTCTTGAAATAAATCATGGCTTTCCTTTTTTATTCCTGCTATTTTGCCAATAACAATTCCTTTGGGAAAAATACTGCCTAATCCGGAAGTGATTATCACATCATTTATTTTCACATCAGCATCATGGGAAAGATATTCCATATAGCAATAATTACTTTCGCTTCCCTTCACTACCCCTATGTCTCTTGATCTCTGAATCATGCCTCCCACAGCACTTCTTTGATCCAATATTAACAATATTTTTGCGGTGTTGGAATCAACACTAACTACCCTGCCTACCAATCCGCGGTAAGTTGCTACTGCCATGTTTTTCTCTACTCCGTCAGCTGTTCCCTTGTCAATAATTATACTATTAAACCAATTTCCAGGTTCTCGACTAATCACCAAAGAGAGTATCATTTCATAAGAAAAAGACTCTTTAACTTCTAATAATTTTTTTAACCTATCATAAGCTATCAATTTTTCTTTTAATATAGCATTTTCCTGATAAGTCATTTCAATTTTTTCTTTTAGCTCTTTGTTCTCTTCTTTTACTACCTTAAATTCAGCCACAGCCCTTAAGTAGTTTTTTGTGTTGTCAGCTACTAAACTTATTCCCCGATTAATTGGAGAAAAAAGGTTTAATCCGATACTCTCTACCCACTTCAGATACATTTTCCCATGGTAGTCTATAGTCATTATAAAAATAGTGATGATAATTAATATAATAAAAATTACTAAAGCATTGTTTTTAAATAAATATTTTTTCAATTTCCCAATTCTCCAATTAAATTCGTATATCGTATCTCGTGAATCGTATCTCGTTAAAGAAATAAAATTTTGGCGTAAGGGCACAATGAATTGTGCCCTTCTTTTGTAATTCACAAACAGGCGAGATATCTACCCTATATTGTATCTTGTATCTTATAACTGGTAAAATTGTTAACCGGGTAATTGGACAATAATATCCTATCCGCTAAACGTTATATGCTCTACGTTAATTTAAACTCTTCTATAAGTTTTAATTAACACTCTTTGATAAAAATTAAAATCATCCAAAGCCTTTCCTATCCCCTTGATTACACAGTATACTGGTTTTGGAGGTATAAAGACCGGGATGCCTATCTCTTCTTGTAAAAGTTCTGCTAATCCCATTAATAGTGAACCCCCGCCAGTCATAATTATTCCCTTGTCCACAATATCAGAAATCAATTCAGGAGGTGTTTTTTCCAAAGCTACTCTCACTGCATTTGCAATTATTCTTAGAGGTTCAGAAAGAGTTTCCCTCAATTCATCTTTAGAAATTTTAATTATCTTAGGAAGACCGGAAATTTTATCCCTTCCTCGAATCTCATAATTACTATTTTCTTCATCTGACCTACCTACAGATAAACCAAGCTTAATTTCTTCGGCAGTTAATTCACCAATATATAAATTATGTACTTGCTTAACATATTTCCCAATAGTCTCATTGATATAATCCCCGGCAACTTGACTCAATTCGCTTATTACTATTCCTCCTAAAGATATTACCGCTACCTCGGAAGTTCCTCCGCCTATATCTATTATCAAATTTCCCATTGGTTCAAATATAGGAAGTCCTACACCTATAGCTGCTGCTATGGTTTCATCTATCAAAAATACCCGTCCTGCTCCGCACTTATAAGCAACTTCTGATACTGCTCTTTTTTCTACTTCTGTAACTCCGGAAGGAACACAAAT
>CAYTVM010000054.1:0-6152 GCA_964441685.1 uncultured Atribacterota bacterium
TGAAGCAATAAAAATAGCGGATACTCTAGGTGTGGTTGCAACGATTGAAACCACATTAAATCCAACAATTAATCAATTAAAGAAAAAAATGGTGAAGGCAGGAAAAGAGATTAACATAGTGCCATTATTATGTACGAATGCTTATAAAGCATTAATTGATGAAGGTAATTCCAAAAAACATGATCTATTATTGTATAAAGCCATAGAAGAGATCATTGAAGATGTAGATGCAATCGTTTTAGCCCAGGCTTCCATGGCCCGTCTTTTGCCCAAACTTATAAAGTTTACCAATAAACCAATTTTGACAAGCCCGGAAAGTGCAGTTGGAAAAGTGATGAGTTTATTAAACCTTGGAGTAGAATAATTAAAAAAATAACTCGAATAAATTTAAGTTGTCAAAAAAGCACAGAGAATACGAAAAAAAGGTAAATATTTTAGATCATGGTTAAAAAAAAGGGGGGTGGTTGTTGTATATTAAAGTATCTTTATTCCTTGTTTATTAAGTAAAATATAATAAAAGGAGTGTTAGAAAATGAAAAGATCGAATAAATTGTCAATTATTTGCTTGATTTTAGTTTTTACATTGTTGCTTAGTGTAAGCATTAGCGGTCTATGCCAGGAAAAAGTCATTAAGTGGAGACTGCAAAGTTTTGGTGCAGCTGCTGATGTTACATTCCTTGCTACAGTGAAATTTGCGGAACTTGTTACCGAAGCCAGTGGTGGACGTTTGGAAGTGACATCTTTTCCTTCAGGCGCTATTACACCAGCAGGAAAAGAGTTTGAGGGAGTGATATCCGGTTCTGTAGAAGCTGCCCACGCATCTCCTGGTTGGGCTGTCGGTTACGTTCCGGCGGGTGTTTTTTACACTAGTTCTGTAGCTACGCTTACCGGTAATCAGATGATGATGTGGATGGATTATGAGGGATTGAAATTTGCTCAAGAATTATATGCTCCCGTTGGTTTACACTATGTGGGCCAATTAACCGTACATCCTGCAGAGGTTTTTCTTCACACCAATAAACCCTTACGTTCAGTTGAGGATATTCAGGGGTTAAAGATTAGATTGGGAACCACTGCCCTTAATTCAATTTTTAAGGAAATGGGAGCAACGCCGGTTTTCCTTCCGGGTGGTGAGATTTACGAAGGGATGCAGCGTGGAGTTATTGATGCTTTTGAGTACTTTACACCATCGGGAAATTGGGCGATGGGTTTCCAGGAAATTGCTAAATATTTGTACTTATCTCCATCCCGTTCTCCGTCTGATGGTCAATCCCTCTTTGTGAATCAAAAGAAATGGGATGAGCTTCCTGCAGATTTGCAATTGATTGTAGAGATGTGCGCATATAAGATAGCGCATGAATTCCATACCGAGGTAGCGCTTGAGGATAGTAAAGCACTTGAAAAATTTAAGGAATACGGCATAATTATTGAAGAAGCGCCCCAAGATATTGTAGACTTATTATACGAGAAAGCGGATGAGTACTTTGCCGCAGAAGCTGCAAAAGATCCCGAGTATGCAAAGATATATAATTCTGTATTAAATTTTAGGAAAACTTGTGAGCAGATTGGTATTAAATAAATTACTATCATCTTAAGATATATAGTATAACCAGTTTCTAACCTTGCTTCGGATTCAATCCTTCCGGAGCAAGGTTAGTGAAATAAGGAGGAACAATTAGAAAGATATGAAAAAGCTTGTACAGGTCATTAACTTTATTAGTGAATTCTCAGGCCAGGTAGTCAAGTTTTTGGTTGTAGCATTAATCATTGTACTTTGCTATGAGGTTATTTCCAGGTATGTTTTTGGTAATCCGACCATCTGGGCATTAGAGACCTCCAAGATGCTCATGGGTACCTTTGGTGCTATCGGATGGGCATATACTTATTTACACGATGGACATGTCAGGGTGGATGTCCTCTATTCCCGTTTTTCACGTAAGGTGAAGGCATGGATTAATGTTCTTTTATCAATTATTTTTCTTTTTCCAATTTGTGCTATTCTTATCTCTTCCGGAATAAAATGGCTGGCATTTTCCCTGAGATTAGGTGAAAAAATGGTTGAAAGTAGCTGGTTACCACCGGCTGCACCATTTAGAGCTGTATTGTTGGTAGGTTTTTCCCTTTTTGCTCTGCAGGGTATATCCCAATTCATTCAAGAATTATACTTTATAATTCGAAAGCGAGAACTATTATGATAAATATAGCAATAAGCCCCGAAGTTGTTACCATTTTTATGTTTGGTGCTTTATTACTTGGTGTAATTACCGGGTTTCCATTGGCTCTTCCTATTGGTGGTGTCGGTGTGATAGCCGGGTATTTACTATTTGGCCCTAATGCCTTTGATATAATATATAGCCGTGTCTATGATATATTAACTAATTATGGAATGCTAGCCGTACCTTTATTTGTTTTTATGGGAAATATGCTTGAAAAATCCGGCATAGCTGAAAAAATGTATGATGCGCTTTATGTATGGTTTGGAAAATTTAGAGGTGGTCTGGCTATTGTTAGTGTGTTAATCGGTACGATTCTGGCAGCTTGTGTAGGTATTATTGCTGCTTCTATTACCATGCTGACCCTTGTCGCGCTACCGTCAATGATTCGACGGGGATATGATAAAAGTTTAGCGACAGGGAGTATCTGTGCGGGAGGTTCTTTGGGTATTCTTATTCCACCCAGTATAATGCTTATAGTATACGGACCGGCAGCCGGGATTTCGGTAGGTAAGTTATTTATGGGTGCTTTCATCCCCGGCTTTGTACTTTCCGGCCTTTACATGCTCTATATTGGTATTCGTTCCTATTTTCAACCGGAAATGGCACCGGCATCTATCGAAGATGAGAGCTTTTCCTTTGCCAAAAAAACATCGATGCTGCTTGTTAGCATAGGTCCGGTTGCATTACTTATTTTTTCAGTAATGGGGTCAATTTATTTTGGTTTGGCTTCTCCAAGTGAAGCTGCTGCAGTGGGTGCAGCGGCGGCAACTATTTTAACCATAGCTTATGGACATTTTACCTGGAAAGTACTGAAAGACGTTGCTCTGGATACGATAAAATTAACCGCGATGGTTCTTCTTATTGCGGGTTGTTCTACTGCTTTTGTCAGTGTATTTCTTAGCGCTGGTGGTGGAGATGTTGTAGCGAATTTAATTTTATCTATTCCTGGTGGGCGTTGGATGGCTTTTGCCCTAATTATGTTTATAGCTTTTATTTTGGGTATGTTTATTGATTGGATCGGTATTATTTTTATATTGGTACCTATATTGACTCCTATTATTCTTAAATTGGGTTTTAATCCTTTGTGGTTTGCTATGATGATTATTGTTAATCTTCAGATGTCATTTCTGACCCCGCCCTTTGCCTATGCTATATTCTTCCTAAAAGGTGCAGCGGCACCAGAGTTGGGTATAGAAACAACTGATATAATACGTGGGGTGATACCTTTTATAATAATAATAGCGGTTGGTCTCCTTTTAATGATTGCTTTTCCTCAGATTATTCTTTGGTTACCGAGCACAATGTAGCCAGGATCAGGATAGGATCATTTAATAGTGAGATTTATAAAATACTATAATCAAATAATCGATGATAGAGGAGATGTACGATGAAAAAAGAGATTATTATGACCGAAAATGCCCCAGCTGCTTTTGGTCCATTTTCACAGGCAGTAAAGGTAGGAGGTTTTGTATTTACTTCTGGTATTTTACCATTAGATCCCGCAAGTGGTAAAAAAGTTAGCGGGGGTATTGAAAACGAAACAAAGCAGACATTAGAGAACCTAAAAGCCATTTTAGAAACCTCAGGTTCTTCTTTGAATGAGATTGTAAAGGCTACAATATTTCTTACCGACATGAACGATTTTGAAATAGTTAATTCGATCTATAGCAAGTATTTCTCTGGTGATTTCCCGGCACGGGCTGCCATAGGAGTCAATAGTCTTGCCAAGAACGCAAAAATAGAAATACAGGCCATTTCCATTCACCATAATTGATGATTAAAAAAAGATTAGTATTAAAAATATTATATTTTAAAGAAGGCATTGATTTGCCCATATATACTATGGTTCATAAATTTAAACTGCTCTATGCAAAAAACTAATAAATTTTATTTACTAGGGAGGTCTTTTTCTATGGAAATTTTATGTATTGGAGATGTCATGATACTAGGTAATAATATTGGGGCAGCAGCCAAAGAGCTAAAACTGAATAATTTAAATATAGATATTAAAGATTGGGAAACAGATTGGGATAAACTTCAGGATCGCCGATTGATTATTGAAAAACAGGGACCGTCTGCTGAATCAGTGATACCCCAAATATTAAACGCAAGCAAGAAAACTGAAATATTATTGGTCTTGTTTTGTCCGGTATCAAGAGAGGCTATCGATGCATTACCTAATCTTAAACTTATTGGCGCTTTACGAGCAGGATTAGAAAATATTGATGTTAAACATGCTACTGAAAAGGGAATTATTGTTCAAAACATAAAAGGTCGTAACGCACATGCTGTTTCTGATTTTACTATCGGCTTAATCCTGGGGGAAGCTCGTAATATTGCCCGTAGCTATCATGCAGTGAAAAACGGTATCTGGCGAAAAGATTTTGTTAATTCCGATATGGTACCTGAATTACAGGGAAAAACAATTGGATTGGTAGGTTTTGGTTATATTGGTCAATTAGTAGCTCAAAAATTAAGTGGTTTTCAAGTCAATATTTTGGTATTTGATCCTTATGTTTCAGATGAAGTAATCAAGAAGTATCATGCCAAAAAAGTAACCATTGAAGATTTATTTAAAAGCGCTGATTTTGTTTCATTACATGTAAAGATGAGTAAAGAAACCAAACACATTATTAGAGAAAAAGAGCTTTCTTTGATGAAGAAAAGTGCATATCTCATCAATACAGCTCGTGCAGACTTGATTGAAGAATATGCCTTGTATCAGGTGTTAAAGGAGAAAAAAATAGCCGGTGCTGCCCTGGATGTATTCTGGCAGGAACCGATTGGTAAAAATAGCCGCTGGTTAGAACTTGATAATGTTACTTTAACCACTCATATAGCCGGAACAACCAAAGAAGCTTTAACGAAATCACCTTATCTTTTAGTTGAAGATATCAACAAATTATTAGAAGACAAGGAACCAAAGTTTGTGGTTAACCCAGAAGTATTAAAGCGGGCTGAAGTCCAGAATTGGCTCAAAGAAGTAGGGGGGGGTCTCTAGATGTTAGTTAATTTAAATGATGTTTTAAATAAAGCAAGAAAGTCAGGCTATGCCATTGGAGCATTTAATGTTTATAATATGGAGACTATAGAAGCTGTTTTTGAGGCAGCGGTATCTTTAAATATTCCAGTTATTATCGCTTTTGGTGAAAAATATAGCTATATTCATTCGATTCATTTAATCGCAAAATGCGTTCATGAGTTAGCGAATAAAACACCATTACCCATTGTGCTTCATTTAGATCATTGCAAATCAGAAGATTTAATTATTCGGGCAATTCAAGCAGGTTTTACTTCAGTTATGTATGATGGTTCCAGCTTAGTAAACAGTGATAATATAGGAATTACCTCCAAAATAGTAAAAATAGCCCATGCAGCTGGTGTTTCCGTAGAAGCAGAATTAGGTTATGTTCCTGCTGAAGATACCGGAGAATTTGTTCCGGAGGATCAATTAACCAAGCCAGAAGAAGCAAAAGAATTTGTGGAGAAGACAGATTGCGATGCCTTAGCTGTTGCAGTCGGAACGATTCACGGTAACTATATTGGTAAACCAATAATATATCATGATCGCTTAAAAGAAATTGCAAAAGCAATTTCAATTCCCCTCGTCCTGCATGGAGGTTCTGGAAATACAGAAAAAGATTTAGCATTAGCAATTGACGAAGGAATATCAAAGATAAATATTAATACTGAAATATCAAATGCAGCCGTTATGCAATTAAAAGAAATATTTAAAAACGATTATTCTGGCCATTTATCTTCTCTTTCAAACCGGATAAAAGAACCGATGCTCGCAGTGATTAAGGAAAAAATGAGATTATTTTCTCGCGGTAAAATTGGTTCGATACATAAAAGATAATTTTGGTAAAATTAATTTAGGGGACCAGACAGCTGTTACAATTGGTCGTCGTGGCACTAAAAAACAAATGATGCAAT
>CAYTVM010000054.1:6162-8355 GCA_964441685.1 uncultured Atribacterota bacterium
AATAAAATAATCGGTAATTGAATTTAAAAATTGGGGTGGTTAACCTTTAAAGTTTGATAAAGAAGGTCATTTAATTAATCATTTTTTATAAATTTATATAAAGGATTTATCATGGGCAGTTTAATTCTATGTATAGATATTGGTACTACAGGATGTTGTACTATTGTTTTTAATGAAAAAGGACATCAAATAAGTAAATCCTATCAAGAATATCAGAGTATTTATTTATCATCAAGATGGATTGACCATGATTCTAAAACATGGTTGCAAGCTGTAAGGAAAACAGTTAAAGAAGCTGTAAAAAAAATAGAATATGATAAAAATTGTATATCTGCTGTTGCAGTTACATCACAAAGGGCTACTTTTATTCCTGTTGATAAAAACGGTAAACCTTTAGATAATGCCATATTGTGGCAGGATAAAAGGGCAATCGAAGAAACAAAGCATTTGATAAATAAATATGGCACAGAGAAAATATATGATATTACAGGATTGAGGGTTGACCCCTATTTTACCTTACCAAAGTTATTGTGGCTAAAAAAGAACAAAACTGAAATCTATAATAATTCTTATCTTTTTCTTTCGGTACAGGACTATATTATTCATTACCTAACCGGTAAATTTAAAACTGACTGGACACAAGCTTCCCGAACCATGCTTTTTAATATTGATAAATTAAAATGGGATGAAGATTTCATAAAAAGTGTCGGAATCGATTTTGCTAAGTTACCAGAGGCTGTTCCTCCCGGTTCAATGATTGGATTTGTTAATCGGGTTGTTTCGGAAGAACTTAATTTACCTAAAGGAATACCGGTTATTGCGGCAGGGGGAGATCAACAGTGTGCAGCCATAGGATTAGGTGTGATAAAGGCCGGGATGGTTGAAGTCAATACAGGAACGGGTTCTTTTGTTTTAGCCAATAGCGATAAACCAGTTAAAGATTTTAATCAACGTTTAATTTGTAGTGCATCTTCTATAGCTGGCAAGTGGGTGCTGGAAGCCGGTATTTTTACAACAGGTTCAATTTATCGTTGGTTTAGAGATAATTTTGGAGAAATTGAAATGGAAACCCAAAGGAAATCAGGGATTGATGCATATAAAATAATGGATTCTGAAGCGGAAAAAGAACCATTGGGAGCAAACGGTTTACTTTTAATACCTCATTTTGCTGCTTCTGCAGCTCCTTATTGGAACCCGGAAGCAAGGGGAATACTTTTTGGATTATCATTAGGCCATAAACGTTCTTCAATCATTAGGGCAATATTAGAAGGAATTGCATTTGAAATACAGAAAAATATTAGTATTATGGAAAGTTATAATGACGAAATTAAAGAAGTTAGAATAAGTGGCGGCATTACAAAGTCAGAATTATTCAATCAAATGCAAGCTGATATCTATGGTAAAATTGTAGTAAAAACTGAATGTAATGAAGCTTCTGCCCTTGGAGCAGCCGTGGTAGCTGCAACTACTACAGGTCTATATAATAATATAAATTTAGCTGTAGATAATATGGTTAATCTTAACAACTTAAGCAGAAAAGAACCAAATATAGAAAATTATACAGCATATAAGGAGTTAAGCAAGATACATGATTCATTATATTGGTCTTTAGAAAAGGCTGGCATTTATAGTAAAATGAATAAGATAATGAAATTATTGTAATAAATAAATTAAAAATACTTGATATAATTAATAAAGAGCGCTGATTGTAGCTAAGATTCTCCAAGGGAATATGAATTTGAAGAATATGCGGCCAGTACCTTAATATTTTCAGAGATTGATCACGATGGTTTAGCTTTGTTTTACGAAAAGATGAATGAAATTTCTTTGAAGCATCCAAAGGAAAAATAAACTAAATAACTATTCCCAAAGGTAGTTTACCATACGAAAGTATCAACCATTCCTAAGCTACATTTAAGCCATCCCGAATTAGGAAAGATTTACTATATGGCCTTTCACTCAATTAATGATTTTCTTTCTGAAGAAGAACTATCCCAAGAAATAGGTAAAATAACTGGTTATAGAAAAGAAAAGAATTTTTCCTTATCACCAAAGTTAATGTCTTCATTGGAAAAAATATCTAAAAGTATAAGTGTAGAGGGTTTTAATTCTCCTATAGATTTATGAACTCAAATAAGGTATCATAATTTAAATAATGATGAACAGAAAAGAGATGGAGAAGAGGACATTTTA
>CAYTVM010000055.1:0-8322 GCA_964441685.1 uncultured Atribacterota bacterium
TGGATTTTTAATTTGTTTTCCATAGCGGCTTCTCCTTTCATAAATTAAATCTAAACAAATACCCTTTGTTTATTAATGAGATGTTTTTGTATATAAAAATCCCTGACTAATCTATCTAACTTGGAAATTAAGAATCCCTTTCGCAACCATTTTTATCGGCATATTTTATTAGGCTTCCCCTGGAGTTCTATGGTTTCTTCTTCTTTTTGATTCTCTGTGCTTTCCCTGCAATAACTCACTAACTTTTTAGGCTTATTCATATTCTTATGCTTATATTACTATTACTTTAAAAATACATTAATATATATTAAACATCTTTGTCAAATATCTTTAATTTATCTATAATGTACTTAGGATTAAAAAATATGATAAAAAAGTGTAGACTTACCTATATGTAAATATTTTTTATAGAATTAATTAAATTAGTCTATATAAAGTTCCCTTAGATTCAATAGAGGTCGTTTTAATTCTTTTACAGATTAACCACTACCTCCGGTAGTTATCCTTAAGAATTCCCGAATAAGGAATAAGGAATCTTAAAATATCTTATCCCGGAAGCATAGGGTGCTATCTCGTATAATCCAAAATAAATGACCATCCCATCTTCAATGAGATAAAAGGGCTGTTCTTGACTAATTGACTGGAATACTGCCCACTCAGTAAAATATTCCTGCGGGTTTAAATTTATCTGTCTTTTTATTTCTTGATTAATAATATCTACATCATCTTTTTTCTCTTTTAAGATATCGCTAAGAAGAATCTCCTCCCCATTTTCCAGATTAAAATTGTAGGCACGTTGCAAGGTGTATCCGTGTGCTCCCAGGGTATAGGAATAATAAAAAACCGAAAGACTCAAAAAATTATCCTTTTGATAATGTACTATATAATACGTCGTAGCAACATATTTTCTTATCTCCCATCCTTCGATTCTGGCTAATTTTAAATAATCTTCTGATTCCGCTTGTAACTGATTTTTAAAATTAAGGATATCTTTTTGGATAATTTGATTTATCTTTTCTTCTACCCGCTTATCTTTCATGCCCTGAACCAGGGGAAATACCATATCTACCTTCAGGGCTTCTTGGTCTTCTTTTATTACCAGATCGGTAATGGTGATTTCCTGATCTATAGGTTTAATTTCCTGAACCTGGGCTACCAGTACAGTCGTATAAATAAAAACGTTTGCTATTATTCCTAAAAAAATTAATCTTAAAAATAAAAAGAACATTTTTTTCATTATAAACAACCTCTTTGGAGATATTTTCTCTAACTGTTTAACCGTATTTTATTTCATTTTTTGCTATTCCACAAACTTATCTTTTATTTCTTTAAACTCTATCCCTTTATCAGTTGCAAAATCTTTTACCAAAATTGACTTATCCCCGGGTACTTTAAAACCGGTAATTTCTTCAAAATTTTCTTCAGTTATCCCGCTATCCAGCAATTCCTGAATGGTGGTTTGGCCGGTGACTTTAAATTCTTCAGCTTCTTCTACAACTTTATCTTCAATCGTTTCCTCAACCGCCTCTTCAATTTTCTCCGGAGTTTCAGAAGCATTTAAATTACCATTTTCCAGGTATTCCAGTTTAAAAGTATGGTTCAACCAATATTCTTTTTCTCCCCCGGTTAATTTGTTATTCTCTATCAGGTAGTTTACTGTCCTTTCCGGTAAGTAGAAGGTTTCATTAGAAATATATGGTTTTTTTAAATAAAGAGAGACAAAGACTCTAACTGTATCGGTTTCAACAATGTATTCTTCTCCTTCCAACTCTACCGGTTTATATATCTCTCCCAAATCTTTTAATTTAAAAATACTCGGATTACTATCCGATTTTAATCCAAAGGACTCTATAATAGAAGAAGCCGGGACCTGATAATATTTTTCAATCTCCTCTAAAGTGTGAGAACCACGTATATCAGAAATATCATATAATCCTTCTACTGTCTTTCTAGGATTTTTTTCTTTGGTGGTATTATAAAGATCTAATTCGCTGGCTAATAAAATGCCCCCTCCAATTATAATTATTACAGCTAATAATATGTGAAAACTTCTTATTCTCATTTTCCCCCTCCTGAAATACTTTCTTC
This sequence comes from uncultured Atribacterota bacterium, assembly GCA_964441685.1. Classification (GTDB taxonomy): domain Bacteria; phylum Atribacterota; class Phoenicimicrobiia; order Phoenicimicrobiales; family Phoenicimicrobiaceae; genus Sediminicultor. Next base: position 2,089 of record CAYTVM010000055.1, read on the forward strand.
GCTCTTCGCCCTGGAATCTTTTCCAAAATTTTCTCGAGAATTATTTTTTTCTAAAACAGAAAAATTTAAGGTATCATTAACCGGGCAAGTTATCTCATCGGTACATAAAAAACAGCTGATACATTGATGATTAGAAACAGCTTTAGAAGTAGAAACATTAATATTCATCGGGCAGATCCGGTCACAAGCTTTACAATTAATACAAGTTTTTTCATTTCTTTTTAATTTTACAATCCTAAATAAATTAAAAATACCCAGTAATGCTCCAAGTGGACAGAAATACTTACACCAGGGCCTTTCTACAAATAGGGAGCCGATTAAAACCAGTCCGAGCACCAATAAAGATAATCTGGTCACTTCGCTGGACCAGATATTAAAAAGAGCAAAATAAGGGTCAAAATTAGCAAATAACAATTTTCCGGAAATAGCAGTATTGATGACCACTAATATTAAAATTACATATCTGATATATCTTAAGAGCTTATCTATAATCGAAGGGACAAAATGATTGTAATTTTTTTTAAATATCTTCTTCCCAATCTTACCTATAAATTCTTCAACCGTCCCAAAAGGACAGATCCAGCTGCAAAACACCGGCCCGAAGAGCAAGGTCAGAGCGAGAACCAGCCACATTAAAGTAAAGGAAGATTGATGAATTTTTTGTATAAAGGCACCTTCAGTAAAATAAGTGTAAATGGTTACTACTCCTCCGAAAGGACAAACCGCATGGAGAGAGGGGGCACCTATCAACAGGGGCGCCAATCCCTGTTCACTCCGAAAATGATTAAAACTAATTAAAATAATCAGGGCAAGGAAAAAAATTTGAACTGTTAATCTTATTAAATGCTTTTTCTGCTTTTTTGCCACAATATTTATCCTCCTTTTTATTTTGTAGATATTTTCTGTTATTCACTAATCTACACATTTACCTATGCTAAGGGCTGCCCTATTTTCAATCTTTGAGAAAAGCAGTTCCTTTGTTGATACTGGCTTTACTCAGAAAAGTTCTATTATTTATCCCTTTAGTTATTATACTACCGCGGGTTCTTGGACTTGGACTTTTGGGTATCTGGATTGCCTACCCTGCTGCCGATATTTTATCGGTAATCCTCACCGCTTTGTTTTTAAGAAGTGAGTTAAAAAAGATGGGCTTAAGCTTGTGGTAAAATGTGCCGGACTATCCTCTAAAAAACTTACCAGAAGACAGTCCCCTGGTAAGTTCTGGTAGGTTTATTTTGATTAGAACGGTCCTTCTAAATACTTAGAGAGGATAAGCCCCGGATCATCAAAAGAATGCAATAAAGAAAAACAGGATAGCGCGTGAATAAACTCTATGGGATAATCCATCTGGCTCCAGACCTTAAACCTATCCTGAGCCAGCAAGGCAATACCTACCCTTTTATAATAATTAGGTTTTTTGATATCCCCTTCGGCTTGACTGCAGGCAATGATACAAGGCATCTCCTTTTCAAGATAAAAAGACCGAAAATAATTTAATACTCTGGTGGGAGCATTCCCCGCTCCAAAACCATAGACACAAACTATCTTTTTATCTTCGCTGAGCTTTTGCTCCACGCCTGGGAGGCACATAAACCATTCTATTTTTTCACAAATATTTTGTACCTTCTGCGAATTATAATTTAAAATCTTTTTTGTTTCATCGGAAGGAACAAATTCTATCTTTGATGAAAACTTTCTCCTCTTATTTTTAAGAGCCCAGTCAGGATTAAAATAGACTGGTATACCATTGGTGGTAATAAATATATCCGGATGTAAGGCGTGGGCTTTATGTGCCCGGGCGCCGGGAATCAATTTCCAATTACAATAAATCCATACTCCGGGAAAGTCTGAACACACCACCTGAGAAGCCCCACGTAAATTTACAGTCACGTCTTCCGGCATATAGTCTAAAGTAAGCTGACTTCCGGTGATAATTACAGGAATAGGAACTTGGGGGAAACAAATACTAAGCCAGGATGATAAATAAGCCATGGTGTCTGTTCCATAAAGAATAAGTACACCATCAAGACCTTTTTGAAGTTCTTCTAATATAATAGAAGTGATTTTTATCCAGTGTTCCGGACCAAGATTAGAACTATCTTCTCCTGGTATTCCTAAAGGTTCCTGACATATTAATTCTACTTTTTTATCCTGAAAAAAATTTTCTACATAACTATGAAGCGATTTAAACATTTTATCATTCGGACCTGTAATCTTGCTCTTGCCCTGAAAACCACTAACGATAGTCCCTCCGCTAAAAATTACCAAAATTCGCTTTTTCCGTTGCATTTTTACCTCTTTACTAATTATAATATTCCCTAAAACAGTAGATTTTCGCTACTAATTAATTGGTAAATTTATTATTTTGTCTAAAAAAACACACGCCAGAAAACTCTGTTACATTTCAGGTGAGCTTAAACCCTGCCCAGTGAAAATTATTAATACTTTCTTTTTTCGCCGTATACATGGCATTATCTGCACTTTTCATTAAATCCTCTTCCTTTTCCCCATCATTAGGATATAAAGCTATTCCGATACTTGTCTTTACATATATCTGATTATTTTTAATCAAGAAAGGCTCGCCAAGAGAATGAAGTATTTTTCGGGCAACATCTTCAGCATTCTCTCTGGGTTGTTTAAGCCGGGGCAATAAAATAATGAATTCATCTCCTCCTAAACGACAAATGGTATCAGCTTCCCGCAAGAGTTTATTGAATTTTTTTGCTACTTCTTTAAGTAACTGGTCTCCAATATCATGACCAAATTGATCATTCACTTTTTTAAAATCATCCAAATCCAAAAACATCAGAACAAATTTCTTCTGTTCTCTTTTAGCATAAGCTATTTCCTGCTTCATTCGATCATAAAATAATACTCGATTGGGCAATCCGGTGAGTGAGTCATACAGGCTAATAAATTTCAATTTTTCCTCTATCCTTTTCCTCTCAATTGCAGTAGCTATCTGCTGAGAAACAAATTCCATAAGTCTTATATCATTTTTAGAATAAAGGTTCGGATCGGTGTAACTTTGCAAAATCATAGAGCCGATAACCTTGCTTTCTATTTTTAAAGGAACCCCTAACCATACCTGCTTATTGGTTATGACATCATAAGAATTAAAATCTCCTCGGGCAATCATACCCTTATATTTATTATAGTTTAACAGTAATGACTCTCCGGTTTTAAAAATATAATTAAAAATACTATCAGAGTCACTATACTTTGAGAGTAAAATATTCTTATCTTTTTCCCCTGTCTCATCAGTATAATAAGAAAAATAAAGTTTATTTTTCTCTTCATCGAATAATGCAATGTAAAAATTAGTCGTATCAATAATAGTGCTGAGCTCTTGGCAAATAAGGGGATAAAGTTGCGTTAAGGAAATATCGGAGTTAGCTACACGGGAAATATTGTATAATACGTTATTTTCTATTTCATTTTCCTTACGATCAGTAATATCTTTGAGTAAAAATATTTTTCCGATAGTGTGTTCATTCACCCGGTTTAAGGTAACAGAAACAGAAACATTAATTAATTTATTATTCTTTTTCTTTCCTGTCAATTCCAAATCCTTAAAAACACGGTTGCCGCCCAAAATTTGTGTACGCCAATTAGTCAATACATTTTCAATATGTTTGCCCCTCATCTCCTCAAGTTCATAACCAAAAAGTGTTTCAAATTGTTTATTTACTTCCAGAATAATTTCATCCATGTCGGTATAGGATAGTGCTTCCGGGGAATTTTTAAATAGACCGATAAACTCCTGCCTACTTCTTTGAAGTGTCTGTTCTTTCTTTTTAAACCTGGAGGTATTGCTAAAAATAGGTATTAATCTTGAATCTGTTTTATTGTCTCTATTATTTGAGCTATTCGGTCCTGCTTTTAACCGCTTGAATTTATTTACCAATTTTTTTAAATAACCACTGCTTTTTCTTTTTCTTTTCATTAATCCGTCTCTTTTCTTTGAAATCTAAATGACAAACTTATGTTTTTCTACGCTCTTTCATTTAATCATTCTGATTGATTATGGGATTTACAAAATTAGAAATAATTTCACTGTCCCAGGGGAAAAGTACCCAGGTATCCTGACTAACCTCGGTAACAAAAGTGTCCACCATTGGTCTTCCATCAGGCTTAGCATATACAGTGGCAAAATAAGCTCGCGGAATCATATCCCGAACAGCTTTTCCTGTTTTGCCAGTATCTACTAAATCATCAATGATTAAATATCTATCTCCTCTGTCCTTAAATTCAGTCACCCTTTTTAAAATGGAAAGCTCCCTCTGATATTGTAAGGTATAGCTGGAAATACAGATCGTATCGACATAATGAATATCCAATTCCCGGGCAATAATAGCCGCCGGAATTAACCCTCCCCGAGCGACAGCGATAATTCTATCCCATTTCTTCTTCGTGTCTAGTAGTCTCCAGGCTAAAGCCCGGCTATTCCGATGAAATTGTTCCCAGGTTACTGGAAAGTTTCGTTGATAACTATTTTTATTTTTACTCATATTTTTTTCCCCTTTTATCATGATGAATGGATTCTTTGCTATTGTTTTTCAATTATAATAATATTTTTTTCTTTACAGTTGTTTTATATATTTATACCACATATTTTTTAAAAATCTTTTTTTGCAGAAATAAAAAAATAACAGACGATTAGACTGTTTTATTCTTTAATTTTAAAAATGAAAATTAGATGTCGAGCAAAGAATACTAAAGAAGAGAAAATATTTTCTCTTCTTTAGTAAATTGCAAACTAAAGTAAAAATAAGAAAATCGGTTAATTCGCATTGCCTGGTCTAATAATAATTATCAGAACTTGAAGAGAAATTATGACTGTTAGATTGAATTAAATTATATTTCTTGAGGACGATTCTAAATTATACAAATGATTCAAAGAATCATCCTCTATTATTGATTTATGGAATAAGGTTGAATTTTACCTGGCAAAGTTTTTTCGTGTTTATTCTCCAAAAAGTGAAGCATCAGAAATAATACGAAGCTAATAAATAGTGGAATGGCAGCAAAGCGATAAGCCCAAATTAAACTGTATTGATCTGCAATCCATCCATAGAGAGTAGGGGAAATTGTGGCAGAAATACCCTCAACAAAAAAACTTATCCCAAAAATTCTACTTTGATGGGTAATCGGACAAATAAAAGTTAGCCAGGTACTTTGAGAAGGGAAAAATATTCCTTCTGCAATACCCAAGATTCCAATCAGTAAGATAATGGCTATGGGTTGGGTAATGAAAGTGATACCAAGGACTAAGAAAGTAGTAATAATGGTGGCTGATAATAACAGTGTAAGCGGGTGGTTTTTGTCTATAATTCTACTGGAAATAAGGCTACCTACTAACATCCCGATAAAAATTATACTGATAATCCAGGCAGAAACTTCGGGTTTTAAACCGAGATAATCTGTAGCGTAAAGAGGAAGAAAGGAAAGAATAGCCCAAATTCCCAGACTTCGAATACCCATGCCAATAAAAAATAAATTAATATGCCCTAGCTTGAATTTCTTCTCTGTTTCAATTTTAAGGTTTTTTTTATCCTTTGTTGATTTTAGATAGGCGTAACCCAAAAAATAACCGGGCAAAGAGAGCAGCAAGCAGGTAATTTTCCATCCCCATATTTGAACCAAAAACCCAAACAATAGACTGGCAACGATTATTCCTGCTGTTCCCGCAGCTGAAAATAAACTTAAATAACGTCCTCTCTGATGTTTCTTAGAATTTTCTCTCACAATGGTAGTTGCTAAGGGGTGGAAAGTTGAAACACCAATAGCAATTAAAAACAAAAAAGTAACAATAGTGTGGATATTATTTAACCAGACCAAGCCTCCCAAAAAAATAGAAGAGCAGACAAAGCCATAGGCTATAATCACTTTCTTTTCATATTTATATCCAAAATACCCGAATAATAAGGAAAAGAATGACCTTAAAGCAACGTGAATAGTTAAAATAAGTCCAGATTGAACATAATTGATCCCGAACTCTTCCCTAAAAAGAGGTAAGAGCAAAGGTATAATAAAAAAATACATATCATTATAAGAATGGCTTAATGCATTGAGTTTTAATTTTGACTTTATTTCATTTCTATCTTTATCAGGCATTTTCTTATTTAACCTCTGGTTAATATATCTAATTAATATAATTCTTTTTTTTAAAAATTACAAGTAAACTTCATAAATACTTCACTTGATAAACTGAGAATAGCTATTTTCTTATTT
>CAYTVM010000056.1:0-4812 GCA_964441685.1 uncultured Atribacterota bacterium
AAATCTTTTGCAAGGGAATACGTATTAATATGGCTAAAGCAGAAATAAAAAATTATATAGAAGGATTGGCACTTCTCACTCATAGGTTAATAGAAATAGAAAATAGCGATGTTTTTTTTACTGTAGTAAAAATGTTAGACCGAATATACGTAGTTGGAAGAAGTAGGATAAATTCTGTTGATGTGGATGAAATTCTAAAGGAATTAGGAGGCGGAGGTCACTTTCAGGCAGCTTCAGCAGTGGTAAAAGATTTGTCTATTGAAGAACTAGAAAAAAAACTTATTAAGATCCTGGAGAGAAAAGTAAAGGTGGGAACTGTTGCGAAAGATATCATGTCTTCGCCGGTTAAAACCGTTGATATTTCAACTTCTATTGAAGAGACGAAAAAAATATTATTAAGGTACGGACATAACGGGATACCAGTTGTAGAAGAGGAAAAACTAAAAGGCATTATTACCATGCAGGAAGTAAATAAGGCAAAACAACACGGACTTGGAAAAGAATTGGTAAGTAAATATATGTCTAATCAAATAGTGCACGTAGAATTAGATACCCCATTAATTGAAATCCAAGAATTAATGATTAGTTATGATATTGGAAGAATTTTAGTTGTTGATCAAGAAAATAAATTGCTTGGAATTATTACCAGAACTGACTTGATCAGAAATTTGTATGGAGAAGGCAATATTCCAAAAAGATCATTTTCAACCTATATCGAAACTAATAGTAAAATAGAGAGAAAAAAGCAGATAGAATTAATAAAGAAAACATTCCCCGAAAGGATTCAAAATATTTTAAATAAAATTGGGGAGATGGGTGATAGACTAAATTATCCAGTTTTTATGGTAGGAGGAATTGTAAGAGACCTGTTCTTGAGAATTGAAAATTATGATATCGATATTGTGGTTGAGGGCGAAGGAATAAAATACGCTCGAGAGTTAAGTAGGGATTTGAAGGGGAGAATTAAAAGCCACGAAAAATTTGGTACTGCGGTAGTCATTTTAGCAGATGGTTTTAAAATAGATATAGCAACTGCCCGAAGAGAATATTATGAATATCCCGCAGCCCTTCCTAAAATTGAGTTAAGTTCAATAAGAAAAGATTTATACAGAAGAGATTTTACTATCAATGCAATGGCTATCCAGTTAAATCAAAAATATTATGGAAAATTAATCGATTTTTTTGGTGGGCAGAGAGATTTACACTCAGGAACAATCAGGGTTTTATATAATTTGAGTTTTGTTGAAGATCCTGCACGAATAATACGGGCCATAAGATTCGAACAGAGATACAATTTTATAATGGATAAATCAACAGAAGATTTTCTTAAAAAAGCAATTAATGATAAATTGCTCTCCAGATTAAGGAGAAAAAGAGTTGCTGAAGAATTAATCTTGATATTACAAGAAAAAAATCCGATAAAATCTTTAAAAAGAATGGAGGAACTAGGAGCTTTAAAATATATCCTTCCGGAAGTTAAATTAAATGAAGCTATATTGGGAAGATTAAATAGGGTGAAAGATAATCGTGAATTTTGGAAAGTTAATATACCTGATGAAAAAATTCAATTATGGATGATACATCTTTGCTGTCTAATCAAAGATTTAGAAAAAAAACAAGTACAAAGAATTTTCAAAGAGTTAATATTCAAGCAAAAGTCTTTAGATAATATATACTTTATTTACACAAATTTAAATCAAATCATAGGATTTATGTCACAAAAGGATGAGATATCGCCAAGTAATATCTATATAAGATTAAAGAGTTTGTCTAATGAATTATTATTTTTAATGATGACAGAAAGTAGAGATGTTATTGTAAAAAACAGGATAGTTGATTATTTTAAAAAATATAAAAAGGAAAGTGTCTACACTTCGGGGAAAGAACTAAAAAAACTACATATTGAACCTGGTCCGATCTATTCACAGATTTTAGATCGATTACTTTATGCTCAGCTGGATGGTGAAGTAAAAAATAAAGAGGATGAAATTATACTTTTAAAACATATTTTAAAAGAAAAGGATAAAAAATAAAAAAATGTTGGATAAAATATTCGAAATCGTTTGGAGTATACCAGCTGTTTTAATTGCTATCACTTTACATGAGTACTGTCATGGTAGGATGGCTTATCAATTAGGTGATCCAACAGCAGCTGAAGCGGGGAGGCTTACTTTAAATCCTTTGGCTCATCTTGATCCTATGGGAACTTTAATGCTGCTTTTGTTCCGCTTTGGTTGGGCGAAACCGGTACCGGTAAATTTTAATAGATTAAGTCATCCCAAAAGAGACATGATATATGTTTCTTTGGCCGGACCTATCGCCAACATGATAACTGCTGTAATATTTGCCCTTATATTAAGGTTGAGTTATTATTTTATCGGGCAAATTACTATGACACAAAACAGCTCTTTTTTTAATTTTTCGATAACCATGATCAGAGGTTGGTTGTTATTTTTACAGACAGGTGTCATTATAAATTTAGCGCTGGCTATGTTTAATTTAATCCCCGTTCCACCCTTAGATGGTTCCAAGATATTATTAGGTTTTTTACCTGATCCTCAAGCGTATAAATTTGCAAAATTAGAACCTTATGGACCAATATTTTTATTAATACTGATATTAAGTGGTATAATTGGAAAAGTATTATTTCCTATTGTATTTTTTCTGTTTCGTATAATAGTATAAATTAGTATCGCGTGATAACTAGCGTATAGCGTTTAGCGTAGAGTGGGTAATTAGTTAGCTAATTAGTTGGTTACATGGTTAGCTGGAAAAAATTAGTATCTCGCATCTCGTATAAAATACAGTAACATGTAATAACTAATGAGTAATAAGATTAAATTTCCTAATTCCTAAAATAGGTTTCTTATCACTTATTACTCATTACTGTATTTTAGTTCCTATACGCCAAACGCTATACGCTAATTTTGTTTACTAACGACAAATTTAATTGGTAAATTGGTCAACTGGAGAATTGGTAAATTAATAAATAACATATTTTAATAATAAAATTAAGAGAGGAGTATTTAAGATGGCAGGAATAATTTTTAGCGGAATGCGACCTACCGGCAAACTACACTTGGGAAATTACTTGGGAGCTTTAGAAAATTGGGTAAAACTTCAGGAAGAATACAAATGTTTTTTTGGCGTTGTAGATTTACACGCTTTAACTACCGGCTACGATAAAACTGAAGATTTAAAAGAAAACATCAAGGAGATGCTTATAGATTGGTTTAGCGCAGGTATTAACCCCGAAAAAAGCACTGTATTAATACAATCTTATGTCCCTGAACACGCAGAATTGCATCTACTTTTTTCAATGATTACTCCTTTGCCTTGGTTAGAAAGAAATCCAGTATTAAAAGAACAAGTAAGAGATTTAGGGTTAAAAGAAAATATTTGTTATGGTCTTTTAGGGTATCCGGTTCTAATGGCTTCCGATATCTTGATCTACAAAGCAAATGCAGTACCTGTTGGAGAAGACCAGATACATCATGTTGAATTAACTCGGGAAATAGCCCGGAGATTTAATAATCTTTATAAAAACATTTTTCCCTTACCTCAGGTGAAATTGACTAAAATTGCCCGTGTACCCGGAACTGATGGAAAGAGAATGAGCAAAAGTTTAGGAAACACTATTTCCATATCCGATTCACCAGAAAATGTCAAAGAAAAAGTTAAAACAATGATTACTGATACCCAAAAAATAAAATTGAATGATTTGGGGCACCCTAATATTTGTGTGGTGTTTACCTATCAGAAAATATTTAATTCAGAGCAATCTAAAGAAATATCTGTCGGATGCAGATCCGGAAAATTGGGATGCGTAGAATGTAAAAAGAAATTAGCCCAGGCTTTGATAAATAAGTTTGATGGATTCCGGGAAAAAAGAAAATATTATGAAAAAAATCCGAAGATAATTAAAGAAATTGTAATGGAAGGGAGCAAAAAGGCAAGACAATCAGCAAAGAAAACTCTCGAAGAAGCAAAAAAAGCCATGAATTTGTATTATGAATAATAATGATATTGATTTTAGAATAAATATTAATGATTTCGATAACTCCATAAATGAATTATTAAAAAATGTAAAAGAAGGTATCTTAGACATTGAACAGGTACCTATTGTTGAAATAATAGAACAGTATTTAAAATATGTTATTCAAAACAAAAATGTTATTGACTTGAGCATTGCCGGAAAAATAATAAATGAAATTACGATAATGTTAAAAATAAAATCAGAAAACCTTCTTCCTAAGTTAGAAGTTAAAAGCAGGGAAGAAGAAAATGATGAAGATGATGATTTTATGATTTCAAAAGATAAAGAAGCATACCTTCAGGAATATGAAAAATATCAAAAAATAGTCGAGTATTTAAAGGGAAAAGAAGGGGCGCAAAATGATATTTATTTTCCGATGATAGGAAGGGATGATAAAGAGGACAGTATAGAAATCGAGAGAGTTGATTTAGCGGACCTTTTAGCTTGTCTGGAAAAAGTATTGCAAAATAGTAAAAAAGAAGAATTTATGCCCTTTAAAAAAAGTTCTTTTACCGTAGCTACCAAGATGAAAGAAATAATTAATTTGTTAAACGGCAGCAAAGAGGGATTATCTTTCGATTATTTTATGGAAATAGCTCAAAGTAAGTTAGAAATTATCGTTATTTTCCTTGCCTTATTAGAACTTATATATCTGCAGAAAATAAGATGTTATCAAAATAAAAGTTTCGATAAGATAATATTCAATCTGAAAGCAGGTGCATTAAATTTAAAGAAGAATTAAAAAATAACTCCGAATGGGGAAATATAATAGAATG
>CAYTVM010000056.1:4912-8287 GCA_964441685.1 uncultured Atribacterota bacterium
GTAACCCGTTTAGAGATTGAAAAGATAAGGGGAGTAAGTTGTTCAGGGGTTTTATTTAATTTATTAAAGCATAAATTTATAAGAATTAGTGGTAGAAATAAATCTCCTGGAAATCCTTTGCTTTACAAAGTTACAGACTTTTTTTTAATACATTTCGGCTTAAAGAAAATTAATGATCTTCCCAAACTAAGGGAAATGGGAATTAAATGATATGATTGAAAGATTACAAAAATATTTAGCAGGAACAGGGATTGATTCTCGAAGAAAATGTGAAGAACTTATTCTTAAGGGACAAGTGCGGGTAAATAATTCTGTCATTACAGAATTGGGAACAAAAATTGATCCTAAAAAAGATAAAATTGAAGTAAAGGGTAAATTAATCAAATATAAAGAGAATAAGCATTATTCTTATATATTGCTAAATAAACCAAAAGGATATTTAACTTCTTTATCTGATCCTTTTGGGAGACCGACTGTTTTGGATTTATTAAAAGATATAAAAGAAAGAGTCTATCCGGTTGGTCGTTTAGATTATAATTCTGAAGGATTATTAATCCTTACTAATGATGGTGAGCTGACTTACGCCTTAACTCATCCTGCAAAAGAAGTAGAAAAAGTTTATATTGTTAAAGTAAAGGGAATTCCTTCTTCTGAAAAATTAAAGATATTATCAAAAGGAGTGACTTTTAAGAATAATTATAAAATAGCACCCTGTCAAATTTACTTATTAAACACGATTAACGGAAATGCTATATTAAAAATAAAAATAAAAGAAGGAAAGAAAAGACAGATAAGGAAAATGGCTGAATATATTGGGCATTTTGTTTTAAAACTGAAAAGGATCCAGACAGGCCCTATTTCTTTAACAGGCGTGAAACCAGGAAAATACAGGTATTTAAATAAGCAAGAAATTGAAAGTTTGAAGAAAATGGTATAACAGTATCCAGTATCGAGTATATAGTATATAGTAAATAAAGGAAAAGATAGGAGTGCCTATTCGTATCTTTTATAGAATTAGCTAGCTAATTGTTTAGTTAAGAAAGTAAACGACTAATTTAATTGGGGAATTGATGATTTTATGAAAAAAAATGGATTAATAATCGCTATAGATGGACCTGCAGCAGTGGGTAAAAGTACTTTGGCTAAATTGATTGCCAGGGAATTAAACTTTTTATATGTAGATACAGGAGCAATTTATAGAGCAATAACCTGGAAAGTTTTAAAAAATAGTATTAATATAAACAATGAAAATACAATTTCTGATCTAGTTTCAGATACTTGTATCACTATAGAGAGGGTGAATAATAATAGTTTAAAAAATTATAATCATATCTTTATTGACGGAGAAAACGTAACTGAAGAAATACGCGATCCCAAGATCGATCGAAACGTTTCTCAGATAGCCAGACTGCCTAAAATTAGAAAACAGTTAATTCATCTACAGAGAAAATTAGCTGAAAAAGGGAATATCATAATGGAAGGTAGAGATATAGGTTCGGTAATTTTACCAAAGGCAGATATAAAATTATATTTTACTGCTTCCGAAGAGGAAAGAATTAAGAGGAGATATACCGAACTTATAGGTAAAGGTTATCGTGTAGATTATGAAGAAGTTAAGAAACAAATAGTACAGAGAGACGAAATCGATAGCAAGAGAAAATATGCTCCTTTAGTTAAAGCAAAAGATGCTTTTGTGATAGATTCTACAAAAAAAAGCATTGAGGATGTTAAGGATGAGATTTTAAAGATAATAAGAGAGTATAAAAAATCTAGAGGAAAGCAAATTGAAAATAATACTATCTAAAAAAATGGGATTTTGTTTTGGAGTTAAAAATTCTGTAAGTTTAGCCAAAGCTACTCTAAAAGAAAAAAAAGATAACCCGTATATGTTGGGTTCTATAATAAATAATCCTCAAGTTATAGAATATTTTATAAAAGAGGGAGTAAAAATGGTAGATAGTTTGGATGAAGTTCCAGAAGAAAGCACAATGATAACCAGAGCTCACGGTGTTTCTCCCATAATATTTAACCAAGCTTATCAAAAAAAAATAAAAATAGTTGATACTACCTGCCCATATGTTAAAAAAGTTCAAAAGATAGCCCGATATTTATATAAAAAACATTACTTCATCGTTATCTATGGAGACAAAAAACATCCCGAAATACTAAGTTTAATGGATACAATTCAAGGCAATGCTTTAGTGGTAAAATCAACGTTTGAGGCAGAGGGAATAGCTTACCAGAAAAAAATTGGACTTATCTCTCAAACCACAAAAAATATTTATGATTTTTATAAATTATCATTTACTTTATTAAATAAAGCTAAGGAATTAAGAATCTTTAATACTATATGCAAATCTACTATGGAAAGACAAAGCAGCGTGCTTGAATTAGCGAAAGAAGTAGATGTTATGTTGGTCATCGGCGGTAAGGACAGTGCGAACACAACTCGATTGGCAGAAATAAGTAAAAATCAGGGAATAAAGACTTTTCATATAGAAACTAAAAATCAACTAAAACATAAATGGTTTCAACCTGAAAATAAAGTTGGAATTACCAGTGGTGCCTCTACCCCTGAATGGGTAACTAATGAAGTGATTGATAAACTTATAGAATGGTATAGTTAAGGACTTATCTTTACTTTACCGGCTTTTAAGCATTTGGCACAGACATTAATTCTTTTTACAGTATTATCAATATATGCTTTTGTTTTTTGAATATTGGGATGCCACATTCTATTAGTAACTTTATGTGAATGGCTTATTTTATTTCCAAATTGTGGGCCTTTGCCACAAATATCACATTTTGCCATTTTATATTTCCTCCAATCAATTTTAGAAATTATTTAACAGTACACATTCTATCATATTATATAAGTCCTTGGCAAGTAATTATTTAAAGTTTATAGTGAAAAACAACGTATAGCGTTAATAAAGAAGTATATAGTATATAGTAAAGAAGAACTAGCGTGGAGCGTATAGCGTAGAGCTTATACATTTGGTTATATAATTAGTTAGTTACCTGATAAATTAGTTAATAAAAAGAACTTAAAATACATAAACCGATTTTTTTATTTAAAAACTATAAGCCGATAACTGAAAACCGATTTCCTTCACTCGATACTCGATACTATTTTTTCTTGATATTGATTTACTATATACTATATACTCGATACTGGATACTATAATATAATACTATACGCTAAACGCAGTGCGCTCCACGCTGGATTTATTCATAAAATACTGAATTAATCGGTGAATTGGCCAATTGGAGAATTGGTACATTAGTGAATTAACAAAGGTAAATTATGAAAATTGTTGCTGGGAAAAATAAAGGTAATATATTAAAATCGCCAAAAGATTTATCCATTCGGCC
>CAYTVM010000057.1:0-8230 GCA_964441685.1 uncultured Atribacterota bacterium
GTATAAGTACCGATACTTTAGAAGCCAGCATAAGAGCTTATCTTAAGGCAGTAAACAGAAAAGCATATAATTCAATTATAAAATAGGCATTTTGCCTGTGACTCTATACCTGAATACTAGTTTTTTTCACACTATACTCGATACGATATACGAAATACTAGTGATTGATTAAAAGGAAGTGATTAAAAGTGAATAAGAAAATAGAAATAATGGATACTACCTTAAGAGACGGAGAACAAATGAAGGGTGTAAGCTATTCTCCTCAGGAGAAATTAACTATTGCCAGGATTTTACTGGAAGAGGTAAAAGTAGATAGAATTGAAATTGCCAGTGCCAGGGTAAGTAAAGGAGAAGAACAATCTGTTGCTGAAGTCATTGAGTGGGCTAAAAAGGCGAACTGTATAAAGAAGATAGAAATTTTAGGATTCGTAGACAAGACGGAATCGGCCGATTGGATTTATCATCTTGGCGGAAAAGTAATGAATATCCTTAGCAAGGGATCAATGAATCACTTAACCAATCAATTAAGAAAGACCAAAGAACAGCACGTTCAAGACATAAAAGAAACTATCGCATATGCCAATAAAAAGAGTATTACTTGTAATATATATTTGGAAGATTGGTCTCAGGGAATGATTAATTCTCGAGATTATGTTTATTATCTTTTAAATAATCTTCAAGGAGAACCGATAAAACGGATTATGTTACCTGATACACTTGGCATTCTTTATTCTTCCCAAGTGTATGAATTTATTAAAGAAATTTTAGCAAAATATCCCCATCTTCATTTTGATTTTCATGCACACAATGATTATGGTGTAGCCACGGCAAACACTTTAATTGCCGTAGAGGCAGGTATAAAGGGAGTGCATTGCACGGTCAATGGTATGGGAGAACGCACAGGAAATGCTTCTTTAGAAGAAGTGGTGGTTGGAATTCACGATTTTCTTAAAATTAAAACAGGCATTAAAGAAAAGCATTTATTTCATCTCAGTAAAACAGTCGAAGCCTTTTCGGGATATCGAATAGCTTTTAACAAACCCATATGTGGTTCTAATGTCTTTACACAGACCGCTGGAATTCATGCAGATGGGGATAAAAAGGGCAATCTTTATGTTACTTCTCTTTACCCCGAACGATTTAACCGCAAGAGACAGTATTCTTTGGGTAAATTAAGTGGAAAATCTAATTTGGAATATAATTTAGAGGAAATTAATATTGAACTTACCAAAGCACAAAAAAAACGTGTTTTAGAGAGAATTATTGAACTTGGCGATAGAAAAGAAACGATTACAGCGGGGGATTTGCCTTATATCATTTCAGATGTTTTAGAAACTCCTCAAAAGAAAATTTTTGAACTAAAGTCATGTAATATCATTACCAGTACAGAATTGAAATCCACTGCTATCATTAAATTACTATACAGAAAGGAAGAGCAAGATGAAAAGATAGAATTGGAGGAAAGTGCTCAGGGCGATGGAGGATACGATGCCTTTATGAATGCTATCCGAAAAATAGCTAAAAAAATAAATTACCTCTTACCAAATCTTTTAGATTATACTGTTACTATACCTCCAGGAGGAAAGACAGATGCTTTGGTGCAATGTGTTATTACTTGGGAGCAGTTAAATAAAAAAACATTTATTACCAAAGGCGTTAATCCTGACCAGGTTTTAGCTGCCATAGAAGCAACTGTTAAAATGTTAAACATCATTGCTTTGTATAAAGAGAATAATAAACATAGAGAATAATAAGGAATCCATCATTGTTCAGCTAAGAGAGATGGATATAAAAAAGAGAATGGTAAAAACAAAAAATACAGCCCGTTCATTATTTAACAATATTGTTGTTTGAGGAGAAATTATTTTATGACCGTAAAAAGAACTTATGAAGAAATAAATAAAAAAATTAGAAAAGGCGAAGCTGTCGTTGTAACCGCAGAGGAAATTATTCCTATCCTTGAAGAAAAAGGTCTAGAAAGAGCTACGGAAGAAATTGACGTGGTCACCACCGGTACCTTTGGACCGATGTGTTCTTCAGGGGTAATCATTAATTTTGGGCACAGTGACCCTCCTATCCGAATGCAGAAAGTTTGGTTAAATGATGTAGAGGCTTATGCGGGATTAGCGGCAGTTGATGTTTATTTGGGGGCTACTCAGGCTTCTGAAAGTCAAGGGATGGCATATGGAGGAGCCCATGTCATTGAAGATTTAATTTCTGGAAAAAAGATTAAATTACGGGCTATATCCCAGGGAACAGATTGCTATCCAAGGCGGGAAATAGAAAGTTATATCACCAAAGAAAGTATAAATCAAGCAGTTTTGTTTAATCCTCGAAATGGTTATCAAAATTATAATGTAGCAGTCAATACTTCTGATAGAAAAATATATACCTATATGGGGATCTTGCTTCCTGATATAGGAAATGCTAGTTATTCTACTAGTGGCCAATTAAGCCCCTTACTTAATGATCCTCAATTTAGAACTATCGGTATCGGAACCCGCATCTTTCTGGGGGGAACCCAAGGTTATATAGCCTGGGAAGGAACACAATTTTATCCTCAAACGCTAAAAGACGAAGAAGGCAGAGTCATCAATCAAGGAGGGACTTTAGCAGTCATTGGAGATTTAAAAGAGATGAGCACAGATTATATTCGTGCGGCAATTTTTAAAGGGTATGGAGTGACCTTGGTGGTAGGTATAGGAATACCCATCCCAGTTTTAAATAGTGAAATCATGAAAAATGTGGCTGTAAAAGATGAAGATATATGGACTGAGATCATTGACTATAGTATTCCACGTTTAAAGAAACCATCTTTGGGTAAGGTGAATTATAAACAATTGAGGGAAGGGAAGATTACTATTCAAGGGAAAGATGTTTCCACATCTCCACTTTCCAGTTATGCGAAAGCTCGAGAAATTGCCCAAAACTTAAAGGGAGAGATACTAAAGGGAGAATTTTTATTGCAGGAACCTATTCAAAAATTTCCTAAAGAAAGTAAGTTTAAACCCTTATTGGAAATTCATTAAAAACAATACTGTATATGAAAATATTTTTAAGTTTTGAACCAGGTTTTCACTTTTAGTTTTAAATTTTTAATTTAATTAGGACAAATTTTATTTATCCAAAACTATACGCTAAACGCTATACGCTAGGTTTATTCACTATCGACTAATTTATAATTAAAGGGATGATCTAAATGTTAAAAAAGAAAGTAATTTTTACATTTTCTCCTCAAAATGTAGAAAGACCGGTGACCTATCAGCTAATGAAGAAATATGGTTTGTGGATAAATATTTTGCAGGCAAAATTTGAACCAAGTTTGGGGGGAAAATTAGTTTTAGAACTCAAAGGTGAGGATGAACAGATAAAAGAAGGTTTGAACTTTGTCAGGCAGATAGGTGTAAAAATTGAACTATTAGAGCAAGAAGTGATATGGGATGAGAAGAAATGTACTGATTGCGGGGCTTGTGTCTCTATTTGTCCGACCGGCGTATTATCTTTAGATAAAGAAACTTTTAAATTAAAGTTTGATTATAAAAAATGTATTGTTTGTGGCAATTGTGTGGAGGCTTGTCCTTTACAGGCAATCAAAGTTACTTTTTAAAAAAAAGTAAAATAAGCGAGAAAAAAAGCAATGGTTTTTCCTCAAACTAAAAAAATAGAGTATAAAGAAAGGAACTATAGAAATTTAATTGAAGAAAAGGATTTAATTTCTTTCCAAATAAAAGAGGAAGAAAGTGATCTGTTTATAAGGACAAATCAAGAATTAAGTTTCTATACCCGACAGACCGTTTTAAACTTTAGAAGACAGATAGAGAATTATATTTGTAGTCACCCATTATTTAAAAGGTCTATTTTGCCCTGTTCCCAGGATAAAAAAGCTCCAGAGATAATTAAGTCTATGATTCACACAGCAGCATTGTGTGGCGTTGGACCAATGGCTTCAGTGGCAGGAGCAATAGCTGAATTCGTAGGGAAAGAACTTTTAAATTATTCTTCTGAAGTCATAGTGGAAAATGGCGGAGATATTTTTATTAAGAGTAACCAGTTGAGAAAAGTAAGTATATTTGCAGGAAAATCTCCGTTGAGCCAGAGAATTATTTTAAAGATAGAGTCACAAAAGAATTATGTAGGGGTATGCACATCTTCTGGCATGGTTGGTCCTTCTTTAAGTTTTGGGAAGGCGGATGCGGTTACCGTAATTTCTGATTCTGTTTTACTTGCTGATGCTGCTGCTACGGCAGTAGGCAATATAATTAAAACCATAAAAGATATAGAACAAGGTTTAATTTATGCCCAAAAGATACCAGGGGTAAAGGGTGTAGTAATAATAAAGGATAATAAGATGGGTCTATGGGGAGATATTAATTTTACTGTGGCAAGATAGAAAAAGGTGATAAACAATCCTTTAAACATTTTTATCGAAAGGAGAAATATAAATATTATGCTTACAAATCAAAAAATTGCCATAATAGGAGTAGGTAAAATAGGGGAAACTCTTCTTAATGGTATGATCAAAAATAATTTAGTGAAGAAAGAAAATATTGCCGGCAGTACCGCCCAAGAAGCGCATGCCCAAGAGATAAACAAAAAATATGGCATTCAAACTTATATTGATAATAAAGAAATGATTTTAGGGAAAGATATCATTATACTTGCCATTAAGCCCCAGATGATGAAGCAAGTACTTTCAAATATCAAAGACATCATTTCCGAAAAACAGCTAATAATATCCATTGCTGCGGCTACCAGTACTCAATTCATAGAGGAATGTTTAGAGAAAAATATTCCGGTAATCAGGGCGATGCCTAATACACCTGCCTTAATTAATGAAGGTATGACTGTTCTTTGTCCGGGAAAGTATATTGAAGAAAATCACATACAGTTGGCTATAGATATCTTTGGAGCAATAGGCTTAGTGGAGGTTGTTCACCGGGAAGAATTAATGGATGTCGTTACAGCTTTATCGGGCAGTGGGCCGGCATATACCTATATAATTATCGAGTCATTAACTGAAGGAGGAGTAAGAATGGGTCTGCCTCGCGAATTGGCTAAAAAATTATCCGCTCAGACCTTATTGGGAGCATCAAAGATGGTATTAAAAACAGGAATGCATCCGGCTTTGTTAAAGGATGCTGTTACTACTCCCGCGGGAGTAACAGTAGACGGATTGATGGAATTAGAAGATGGAGGAATAAGAGTAACTCTCATTAAGGCAATTAGCCGGGCAACAGAAAAATCTAAGGAAATTTCTCGATAGAAAGAATTTGCAATAAAAGGGAGAAAAGGAACAGGGGACGGTTCTTTGTTCCTTTTTAAAAGGGAGATGTAATTTTAGTTAAAGTAAAGAAAGGTGGATATGAAGTTAATGAATTTAAGAGAAAAATTAGCAGCGAATAAGTTTGTAGTAACAGTGGAGTTAGATCCCCCCAAAACTTTAAATTTAGAGAGAATTTTAACAGATGTAAATAGTACAAACTTCAGAAAATTAGTGGATGCAGTAAATGTTACTGATTGTCCTTTGGCTAAATTAAGGATGAGTCCCATCGCCCTTTCTCATATTATTCAGGAAAAAATAGGGTTAGAAGCAATTTTTCATATAACCTGCCGAGATAGAAATTTATTGGGTTTACAGGCAGAACTTTTAGGTGCATCTGCTTTAGGGGTAAAGAATATTTTAGCTTTAACTGGAGACCCCCCCGAGGTAGGTGATTATATTATGGCGACTGGTGTTTATGATGTTGATTCTATAGGATTAGTAAAGATGGTAGATAAGTTAAATAATGGATATGAGTACGGTGGAAATGAGTTTAAAGATAAAACAGATTTTTTTATCGGGATAGCGGTTAATCCCACTGCCCAGGATTTAACAAAGGAGATAAAACGGTTTGAGAAAAAAGTATTGGCCGGGGCTAATTTTATTCAAACCCAGCCCATTTATGATATAGGGCTATTGGAAAGATTTTTAAAACTTACCGCTCATATCAATATACCCAAAATTATCGGAATCATGCCCTTAAAGAGTTATAAGATGGTTGAATATTTAAATAATAATTTGCCAGGTATCTTTGTTCCCCCAGGAGTAAAGGAGAGAATGAGGGGGAAGGATGTAGAGGAGGGAGTAAAGATATCCCGAGAACTTATTAGTGAAATACATAAATTTAAAGAAGTAGTCGGAATTCATATATTCCCTTTACGAGATATGGATTTGGTTTGCCGTTTATTAAATTAAAAGATGAGAGATATGATGATAATAAAAGATATTAAATTAAATATAGACAGGGAGGAAGTATTACGATACCAGGGCTATAGTAGAAAAAAAATTAAAGTACCCAATCAAAATATTTTACAGATTATCGAAGAGGAAATTAATCGAGGTTATGATCTTTATAAGCCTCGAGGGATTTATTCCTTAATTAAAATTATCTGTTTTATACCAAATGAGAGGATCAATTTAGAGAATGAGCTTGCTTTTATATTTTCTGAATCTATATTTGATCAATTAAGAGGGGCAAGTCATTTACTTGTAGGAGTGGTTACTATAGGAGATTTTTTAGAAAAGAAAGTTTCTGAATTATTATCTCAAGGAAAATATCCTCAGGCGTTAGCTCTGGATGCAGTAGGTACCGTAGCAGTTGAAGATTTTAGTCGGGAAGTTAGAAAATTAGCCTGTCAGGAAGTGACAGAACAGGGCTTTAAAACGAGTAGGCATTTTTCTCCCGGTTATGCTGGCTGGGAAGTGTCTCAACAAGACATTATCTTTAAAAGTATTCCCGTTGATAATATTGGAGTAAGACTAACTGAAGGTTGCATGATGCTACCCCAAAAGTCATTATCCTGGGTAATTGGTGCAGGCAAAGAAATAATTGTTACTTCCGAAGAAGACAATAACTGTAAAGACTGTCAATCTAAAAGTTGCAATTATAGATTATAAATTTTATTAAACGAGGAGAAAATAATGGGAAAAACAATTGTTGAAAAGATACTTTCGGCTCATACAGATACGGATAATTTTAAGATAGGGGATATTATTAAAGCTCGGGTTGACTTTGCTTTTGCCAATGATATTACCGCTCCCATAGCTCTAAAATATTTTAAAGAAAGTGGTGCCAGGCAAGTATTTGACAAAAAGAGGGTCGGTTTAATCCCCGATCATTTTGCTCCCAATAAAGATATAAAGTCTGCCGAACAGTGTAAGTTATTAAAAGAATTTGCTCAGGAATATGGAATAGAGAATTATTTTGAAATAGGAAAGATGGGGATAGAACATGCCCTCCTACCTGAAAAGGGATTAGTTCTTCCCGGAGATGTGGTAGTGGGAGCAGATTCTCATACTGATACTTCCGGAGCATTAGGTGCTTTTGCTATCGGGGTGGGTAGTACCGATTTTGCTGCTGTTATAGCTCTTGGTGAGGTCTGGCTTAAAGTGCCACCCACTATTAAATTTATCTATTCCGGAAAATTAAATAAATGGGTAGGCGGAAAAGACCTGATTCTGTACACTATTTCCAAGATTGGGGTAGACGGAGCAAATTATAAGGTGATGGAATTTAGCGGGGAAGTCATTAAAGGTCTTTCCATGGATAACCGCTTTACTATGTGTAACATGGCTATTGAAGCAGGAGCTAAAAGCGGGATTATGGAACCTGATGAGATTACTTTGGAATATTTAAAAGGGCGAGCCAAAAGACCTTTTCAGGTTTATCATAGTGATCCTGGTGCCCATTATGAAAAAATTATAGAGATTGATGTGAGTAAAATTGAACCCCAGGTGGCTTTTCCTCATCTACCGGAGAATGCTAAACCGATCAGTAAAGTAAAAGGGGTTAAAATTGATCAGTCAATTATCGGATCCTGTACCAACGGCAGAATAGAAGACTTGCGTATAGCTGCTGATATCCTAAAAGGACAGCAGGTTCATCCTGAAGTGAGGTTGATTATTATTCCAGCAACGCAAGATGTCTACCTACAGGCTATTCGAGAAGGTTTAGTCGATATCTTTATTACTGCCGGAGCCGCAGTAAGTACCCCTACTTGTGGTCCTTGCCTTGGTGGTTATATGGGTATCTTGGCCAAAGGAGAAAGAGCCATCTCTACCACCAACCGGAATTTTGTAGGAAGGATGGGGCACCCCGAAAGCGAAATATACCTGGCCAGTCCTGCCCTTGCCGCCGCTTCTGCCATTTTAGGCAGAATAGCCAGTCCTGAGGAGGTGAAATAGAATGAT
>CAYTVM010000058.1:0-8155 GCA_964441685.1 uncultured Atribacterota bacterium
GCCAAAGAGCAGTGTGCCCACTACAATAATAACACTGACACAACCATAAAATATCAGGGCAGCTGAAATTCCTGCAGTTCCCCAGAGGGGATATCTGCTAAGATAGATCGATGATTGAGGAAATAAAAGCTGTAAAGGTGTTGTCGTCCAGGGCAGAGGCATGGCAAAAAAGTATATTTCATGATTATGGAGGAAAATCGGGGCTGCAATATGCACGATTAATGCCGCTATAATGAAACCTGTCAGGTTTCTTTTTCTCATGATTGAACGCTGAGAAGTCCCGATGATTCTCAGCGTAAGAAAACTTCCTATGATGATAAACAGGGTTTTAATCCAATTTTCATAAAAATGCCAAAGCCGGGCGATAAAGGCTCCTACCGAAGGAGGGGCTTGACTGACATAGCCATAATTTAATCCGGCAAGAATAATCGCAAAAACAATATACAATCCAAGCATCGTTTTTAAAATTCTAAGCTCCACAGTATTCTTTGTATCCAGCATTATTATTCTCCCTTTCTAGCCATAACTAACAAAGTAGCGTGGTATTGTTTTAGTAATACTCACATTTTCTTGCTGTGAGCTGCTCATTGCTAATGATCTGATTAATTAAAATCTGAGAAAAGGGATGTGCAGTGTGTCTATTTCATCAGCTCTTTTAACTTTTTATCTATCGTACCATCAGGAAGGACATAATCAGGAGAAACATAACCTTCTTCTTCAAATCTTTTCTTTCTTATACAACCAGTTCCTCCATTCCAACAATAATCTTCAATCCACTGCTTATCTAACCAACCATTATCATACGCCCTCTTCATTCCCGAACTTTCATTATACCACCTACATATATTACCCATTGTTTTTTAACCTCTATTTTTAAAATATTTTAATTCGTGACTTTTATCTCTATATTATTAAGATTAAGATATTTATTACACACCATGTTAAATACTATATATCAATCAATAAAAATCTTCAAATGTGATGATTGAAAATATTTTTTCCTAACAATAAAATAACGACTCTTAAAATACAATTTTTTGGGGAATATAATAAAAAGGGTGTGAAATCTGTGGGAAAATACCTTCTTGTAAGCCTTGTAAAATAAAGGGTTTTAAGATAGTAAATAGGAACGATGAACCGTCCCCTGCTCTTTTATTTAAATAAATATTATCATTAGAACTTTTGCCTGCTTTGCTTTGGGAATGAGGCACTAACGAAAATATAAACGGTTTAATCAGAAATTACTTGCCAAAAGGTACGGATTTTAGTACAATCACTACACACCAACTGAAATTTATTGAAAAAAGGCTAAATAACAGACCAAGAAAATGTCTTGGATTTAAAACACCTAATAAATCATATTTCTTGCGTTGCACTTCACAGTTGAATGTAAAAATAAAATATTTTATATAAAGGAGAAATGCCACATGAAAAAAACAGATGTTGTTGTTTTAGGAGGACTTTCGGGAATTACTGCAGGACTTAGTTGTCGTCGTCATTATCCGGAAAAAAAAGTTATATTAATCAGAAAAGAAGGAACCATTCTTATTCCATGCGGAATTCCCTATATTTTTGGAACTGTGGGCGGACCGGAAAACAATGTTATTCCCGATGGGCTGTTGGAAAAAAATGGAATTGAACTGATTACCGATGAGGCTGTTGATTTGGATAGAGAAAAAAGAATTGTTACACTTAAAAATCAAGAGCCTATTCAGTATGAAAAACTAGTTTTTGCCACAGGTTCTCTACCTTTAATTCCGCCGATACCGGGAATAGACAAAAAGAATGTTTTTCCTGTTAAAAAAGAATTTGATTACCTCAAAGAAGTACTCAAAAAAGTAGACGAAGCAAAAGATATTGTGATTATTGGTGGTGGTTTTATCGGAATAGAATTTGCAGATGAATGTCGCAAAAATAGAGATGTCAATGTAACGGTTATCGAAATGCTGGACAAATGTCTGCAGCTGGCATTGGATAATGAATACTGCGATGAAGCCAGAGCTAAATTAGAAGAAACAGGAGTTAAAGTCCTGACCGATGAAAAAGTTGTATCTCTTAATGGAAAAGATGCCGTGGAATCTGTACAATTAGCCAGCGGAAAAGAAATCAAAGCAGATCTTGTCATTCTAGGTATTGGCTGTCTTCCTAATAGTCAGCTTGCCGAAAAAGCCGGGCTGGAATTGGGATTTAGAAAAGGTATAAAAGTAGATCGTTTAATGCGCAGCTATACAGATAAAAACATTTTTGCCTGTGGAGATTGTTGTACCAAGGAATCCTTTTTTGATGGTAAACCCTCGGGTGTTATGTTAGCTTCTATTGCTACATCCGAAGCACGGATTGCGGGTGCGAACTTATTTTCTCCTGTCCACTATAGTTGCGGAGTGATCAGTGTATTTGCCACAATCATTAACGGACGAGCATTTGCAGTTGCCGGGCTTACCGAAAGAACTGCCAGAGAAAATGGAACTAATATCGTTATCGGGGAAGCTGCGGCAACTGATACACATCCCGGAGGAATGCCCAATTCAACAATGCTAAAAGTCAAATTGATTTTTGCCAAAAGCACAGGAATACTTCTTGGTGGAGCTATTTCAGGTGGAAAATCTACCGGAGAAATGGTTAATGTTCTGAGTGCCTGCATTCTTCATCGTATGACAGCAAACGATATAGTAATGTTCCAAATGGGAACACATCCGGCACTCACTTCATCACCAATAGCATATCCTATTGTTAATGCAGCCTGCAAAGCCGTTTTAGATATTCAGGGTTATAGGTAATATGCTTGATATTCAATGCCGGTCAGGCCATGACCGGCATTTTTTTATACCTGATATAACTATTTTTACTCAACTAAAACTCTAAATAATCGACCGGCTCACTGTCATATAGTATATATCGATATTCTGCTATCTCCCTTAAGGCATGTCAGACAAACAACCGTCCCCTGTTCTTTTAAAACCCGACCCCATACTCTTGTTTTCGATTGTAGCTAAAAATGGTCAATAAACAATACAATCAGTATCATTAGACAATGACTGTTTATTGCATTTGGTATGCACTGTCATCTCCTGCATTCTTTTCCCACTTAGGATATTGCACTGTGTCTATGGCTACCGGTTCTTTCGGCTTAATGACACCATCTGTATGTAGATATGTAAAGTCCCTCCATCCTTCAGATTCACTGTAATCTGCCTGGCCATTCCAGGTCCAATTAACGACTTTAAGAGGAACCCACTCACTTTCCGGGAGTGACGGTTTAAACATCAGGTACATGCAATTCTTCTGGGTTTTCTTCGCAACTCTCAGCTCTATCTTAACGTTGTCTTCTCGTTTTAGTTGTAAAGGCTCTTCCTTACTATTTCCAAGCATGATTGCGGGAGCATCCATTACCCGGGAACCGCTCGGGTAAGGGTAGCACACATCCAACGCTTTTGTAATCAGGCTTTGTACTATGTTATCATCATTGTATTTCCAAAAACAAGATTCTTCTTCAAGAATCTGAACCCACTGCTCTTCACCGTCTATAGTTCCTTTATCTAAGTTCTCTGCCTTGAAATGAATTCCTTGATATTGCAAAGACCAGTCAGTTGGTTTAGTAGAACCATGTGCACCTTCCCCCCAGCAATCATTTGATTCCAACTTTTCTCCAAGGTAGGGATTCCCAAGATTGTTTTTCTGAGAAGCAGTAATGGTAACCTTGTAATTGGGTTCTTGAATTTCAAAATCAGCCCGGGCTGAACTTTCCTCTCCATTGGAATGTATGGTGTACTGTGCCTCACCGGTTCCTCCGTCCACCCAGTAAAATTCCAGTTCCTTTGTATTGAAATTTTCCAGCGGGATAACCCTGCCGCCTGTACGAAAATCGGCATCATAACGTTTGATATAATTCTGACCCGGCCCATCTGCTGTCTGGCCCTGTCCGTCTAAAGTCCATTTCCCGTCTCCGGGGTCTTTATCCTCCGGTATGACCATAGCGCGCAGTTTTATTTTCTCTCCTACTATCACCGAAATCGTCTTATCGGTAATATCTGTCCATTTTCCGTTGACTTCCCGCTGGATTTCCACACCGGGAGGCGGCTCACCAAAACTCCAGCTTACCTTATATTGAACATCACCGGACTCAGGTGGGTCATATTTGGTGCCCATAAAATCCTGATAGAAAAAACCGTATTCTTTTTCTTTCGATGTCCACGATACGGAGTTACTGTTTGTCCCCTGTTTAAGTGCCTCGGCAATAAGACCAAAATGAATGACAACAGAACCTTCAGTTGATTTACCGTCCTTTTCTGTTATAACAGCAGGTATGGGTGCAGTGAAAGAAAAGCCATAATGGTCCATCTTCTGCTTGCCAGTCATGGCCTGCATCAAACCGGTAATATCGGCCTGACCTGAAAGCTGAAGGGCATGAGCTGCACCTGCCGGACCGGAAAACCCCATCCACTCCATATGTCCTTGTTTTTGTGTATCGGTAACCATTTGAGGTGAAAGAATTTGTATATTTCCCGAACCATTTTCGGTGACATATTGTTCACCGGTTTTTTTATCGGTAGTTATATTTTGATAATTTACCCGGGCATTCAAACCTTTTTCACCGGGGTAAAATAATACCACACCACTACGATTTTCCATTAAAACCAGATTGCCGCTGATCGATGCGGATAGTGAGCCTGATTCTTCCAGGTTACTATTCTCCTGTTCATCGTGTTTGTTCCAGGAAATTTCTATATTCACATTTGCTTCAAGTTCATCCTGCTCTTCGAAATAAGATCCCTCCTGGGCTACCGCAGAAAAAGGAAACAAAAAAAGAATGCCATAAAAAACGATCACTATGAATAACGACCTAGGTAAAAGACATTTGATTTTTTTCATCATATTCCCCTTGAGAAAAAATTTTTATTATCTTCATGCCTGAACTTTTTATCATCATACCCTAAAATGGACTTTTTATTTTCTCTCTTCATTCTTTTAATGATTTTATCCACCGCAGAATAATATGCAGAAATATATTCTGTTAGATCATTTTAGGGCATGGCCAATTAAACTAACAAAACTTTATAGGTTGCCTCGACTTTTAACTTTTCCCTCTTATACTTTAAGATTTGATTCGGGAATAGTCGACCCAGCTACCCGGCCAATCGTGAAGATGATATCGTTTTTGTGATATTTCAAGACTTAACCCCATTCACTGATCCTAAATTGAATTAGTTTTCATTCCCTTAACAATTTATCTTTGGCTTCACTTATAGATTTTACAAAGTTAATTCTACCTTTTTTATTACTTTCATATATTAAACCTCTTAGACTTTTACTTGAATACTTAGAAAAATCACCGACAATAGCAAGTTGAACATCATAGTTTACAAATTTTTGTAATATTTCACCTGCTATTCCTGTTTTTAAATCAAAAAAATCCGGAATAATATTTTTTTCATTAATGATTATCTTTCTTGCTCCCTGATAATCACAATTTGCCATTAGATCTAAAGCATTTTGTGAATTCTTAATAACAACTGTATCTGATATTATTTCTGCAATATAATTTCCCTTTATCTCTATCAAATTTATTTTCATGCTTACTCTCCATTCTGTTTGATATTGTATTTCCACCCTGTTATGAATAAAATGTCAGCTTTTTTAACAGCTTATTCTTTTCGTATTCTTCCAGAATAGGCTTCCATCTTTTTATGAAAATCTTTGGTCTGTGATATCTACTCCTCATTCCAGTGGTACTTTTTATTCTGGCGCAGCTTATCGAGACCACAATTCAAGCACAGTCCGTTATGACAGCATATTACCTCACCACATTCAGAGCAGCGCCACTTTGCCTCTTCCTTTTCTAGGAACCTCTCGATACCATGCTCTTTGATGAATTCGAGGTTTTCTATCATGCTCAAATGGTACTTGGTGCGGTATCGTTTATCAAGGGCTTTCAGCCGACTACAGGGAAAATTTTCGCACTCATAGCAAAAGCGAACAAGTCCTTTCCCAAGCACTTCGCACCGGTCACCCATATGAAGACAGTTCTTACCGCGTGGCAGACATCCCTCACAATAAACTCTTTTAAATCCCTGCTTGTTCAAATCATTTTTCATCGCCAGATAACTGATACATACCCCGCAATTCATCCCGCAGGGAGCAATAAGCTTTTCTTCCAATTTTTACCGCAACCTTACTTTCTTAAATTATAATGATCTATACAGGGAATGCCGTATCCGTTTATTGCCATTTATGGTTTCTGTTTTCATTGTATATCCCCTCATTATTCGTTAAGCGGCTGACACATAGGACACCAGTAGACAGCACCACCCAGATAGGAGGCTTTTTGTATATCCGTGCTGCAGACAAGACATGGCTTCCCAACCGTGTTTTTGCTGAGAAGCGTCCTGTATCCACCCGCACTGCCGAATAAATCCTTTTCGGTGTCGCGCCCGCCCAGCCTCGTCATTTCCGCAAGCGTATCTTTTACCGAAAGGAACAGCCTGTCAAATTCTATCTCCCTAATCGTTCCCATCTTGCGCTTCGGATGGATGCCGGCATGAAAGAGGATATCCTGCAGTACGCCGTTGCCCAAGCCAGGGATGCGCTGCTCTGTAGCGAGAAATGCCTTGGCCGAGAGCTTATCCGAGTCTTCCGTACACAGTGTATCAAAGTACACCCTATCAAAGGCATCTGCCAGCGGCAGGGGTTTTTCTTTTGCCATGAGGTAGTATTTATTGTTATAGGTTCCCTCCATAAAGGCAAGTACCGAACCATACATCTGAACCGTGCAGACAAGAGCGCTCTCGTCGTCAAGCCCAAGCAAAAGCTGGTGCTTCGATGGCGTTTTACTCGAATCATCATAATAACGAAGGTTTGCTCCGTCACCGAGAATAACACGACGATCACCGGCAGTGATCTCAATCATTGCACCGATGCCGAAGCTGTCTCCGATGACCTGTCCGGCAAGGAGCGCGTTATAATTCGCCGGGTCGCCGTGATAGAACGCGAACTTATGCGGCGAAGCATTGGTGATGACCCTGCAGATTTTTTTGCCAAACACTGTTTCATTCAATTGCTTTGCGATGGTCATACTCTCAGGTATCTCTATCATTGTATTAGCACCTCCAGATTAAAAAATAGCATACACTTCTAATCCGCCTGGTGTAACGGAGCTTCAGCCGTCCGTTCTTCAACAGATTTATCACTACATTCACAACCATAGCAAATCCCCAAACGATATTGTCACCTGCGGGAATATTAGGGACAGCTTGGGATGAGCCAATCCGGAGAGGATTTAAACATTGATATGTCCTTCTAAATAAGGTGTTGCTTCTCCGGAAATTTTCACCATTTCACCTAAATCAGCACAAAATAGTTTTCCGCCTCTTTCTGATAATTGCAAAGCCACGAATTCATTTTTACCTAACACCCTTTTCCAATATGGTACTAAAGTACAGTGAGCAGAACCGGTCACCGGGTCTTCATCTACCCCTTCCTTTGGTGCAAAAAATCTTGATACGAAATCTACTTCATTTCCTTTAGCTGTTACGATGACCCCCAATCCATCCAGTTTTTTTAACTCATCCATATTTAAATCTAGACTCATTATTTCTTGTTCTGTTTCAAATACCGCCATATAGTCTCTTGATTGGTATACTTCTTTGGGTCTTTTCCCTAAACCTTTAATAAGCGCCTCCGGAGCTTCACATTTTTCTCCTTCTCTGGAAGGAAAGATCATGGTCAATAAACTTCCTTCCCTGGATACTTCTAATATGCCACTTTTAGTATGAAAGAGTACCTTCATGATTTTTTTATCCAGATAAGTAAATATGACATAAGCACTTGCTAGGGTAGCATGTCCACATAAATCGACTTCCCCTTTGGGAGTAAACCATCTCAATTCGTATTCATGGTCCTTTTTCACAAAGAAGGCAGTTTCAGATAAATTATTTTCTGCTGCAATGTCTTGCATTAAATCATCTTTGATCCATTCTGCTAATGGGCATACTGCTGCAGGATTTCCTTTAAATTGCTCCTTGGTAAAAGCATCAACCTGATAAATTGGTATTCTCATTTCAATTCCCCCTTGTTATTCACTCGAAACAACTGTCCTCTGTTTCATATTTAGTTGGATTTGTCCAAACGCAACAGGAATAGTAGTGCGATAAAATAAAAA
>CAYTVM010000059.1:0-8094 GCA_964441685.1 uncultured Atribacterota bacterium
GGTATTCCACTAAAAAAGATAGGAGAAGCAATTCATATAGCAAAAACAATAAAATTTTTAATTGAAAACGATTTTATTACCGGAGAGACTATTGATGTAAATGGTGGTGCGTCTATGAGATAAATTGCTGAAAGAATGATTGTATTTTTAGCCCAAGTTTTCCCTTTTATCAAAGAATTACTGTTGACGATTTCCTTATTGTTAAAGGTAAACCTCTTGGTTTAACTGAATATTCTTCTAGTGTTCAAAATCATAAAGATAATTCATCTATCGAATATAATTTAAAAAAACAAAGTACTTTTCCTATATGGAATCATAAAAAGGATTAAAGAAAAATGAAAATAAAAGGCTATAAGAGAGAAAATGGAAAGTTTGGGATAAGAAATCATTTACTTATTTTACCTACTTCAGTATGTTCAAGTGAAACAGCAGTAAGGATAAGTCAACAAATTCCAAATAGTATAGCACTACCTCATCAGCATGGATGTTGTCATATGGGTGAAGATTATAAACAAGTATTAAGGACCTTGATAGGATTTGGGAAAAACCCAAATGTAGGGGCTGTTTTAATTGTAACCTTAGGCTGTGAAGGGATACAACCTGGAGAAGTAAAAAAGGAAATAAAAAAAACCTTAAAACCAGTTGAAGAAGTAATTATTCAAAAAAGCGGAGGAACATTAAAGGCTATAGAAAAAGGTACTCGGTTAGCTAAAAAAATGATGTCTGACCTTTCTCTGCAAAATAAATTAGAATTTGATATGAGTGAAATAATACTTGCCTTAGAATGTGGAGGTTCAGATCCAACATCTGGTATCGCTGCAAATCCTGCAATTGGTGCAGCATCAGATTTGCTAATTAAAAATGGCAGCACTTCTATACTTTCTGAAACTACAGAACTCATCGGCGCTGAGCACATTTTAGCTAAAAGAGCAATTAATGAGAAAGTAGCAGAAAAAATTTATTTTATTGTGAATAGAATAGAGCAACGAGCAATAGAAATGGGTACAGATCTAAGAGAGAGTCAACCAACACCCGGAAATATTGAGGGCGGTTTGACTACTATAGAAGAAAAATCTTTAGGTTGCATATATAAAGCAGGATATTCTCCCATTAAGGGAGTACTTGAATATGCCCAGGAAGTACCAAATGAAAAAGGTTTATATGTCATGGATACTCCTGGTCAAGATATAGAGTCTATTACAGGTATGCTAGCGGGAGGAGCGCAGATAGTTGTTTTTACAACCGGAAGAGGAACACCTACTGGTTCACCGATAGCTCCAGTAATAAAAGTAACTGGAAATACATTAACTTATCGTAATATGATTGATAATATTGACATTAATGCCGGGAAAATAATAGACAACAATATATCAATTCAGGAAATGGGACAAGAAATATTTGAAGAAATAGTTAAAGTCTGTAATGGAAAACAAACAAAAGCAGAAATTTTAGGACATAGAGAATTCGGTATATTTAGAGTTGGTTATACATTTTAATCATTTTCCTTTGGATTTTATGAGTTGGACGAAAGAGGTATAAATGGATATTATTTCAATTATATTTATAGCCTTTGGATTAGCAATGGATGCTTTTGCCGTATCTATCACCAGCGGGATAACCATAAAACACCTAAGAATTAATCATGCCTTAAAGATCGCAATGTTTTTCGGATCATTTCAGGCTATTATGCCATTAATCGGATGGTCAGCAGGACTGGGTTTTCGAAATTATATTTCAGGTATTGACCATTGGATAGCTTTTGGACTTCTAGGTATAGTCGGCTGTAAAATGATTTATGAATCATCTTAAATGGGAGCAAACAACAAGAAAATAGATCCACTGAATGTTTATGTTTTACTGATGTTGTCCATTGCCACAAGCATAGATGCTTTGGCCGTTGGTCTAAGCCTGTCATTCTTAAATCTTTCTATCATACTACCGGCAGTAATCATTGGCATGATAACATTTTTAGTATCAATTTTTGGGGTTTATTTTGGTAATCGATTTGGACATTATTTTGAAAGGAAAATTGAAATAGTTGGCGGTCTAATTTTAATCGGTATTGGAATAAGAATATTAATTGATCACTTAACTTAATGGGGAGGGGTAAATACTTTTAGTTAATAACTTTCAATTTTATTTCTTCTGCTTTTTAACCTTATATCGACTAATGACATAAAATTAATGCAATAAATGGATAAATCAAGTATAATAAAAAAATCTTAATTTTTTTAAAAATTCTTTCTATTTAAGCCAGCTAAGGAGTGAAAATTGTTGCTATCCGCTTTTTTATTAGAAGCAGTTTTAATATCTTTATCCGGAGTGATAGCTCCCGGACCTGTTACTGCTGTAACTATCAGTAAAGGGACTAAATCTCCTCATGCAGGAGCAATGATTGCCCTGGGACATGGTATAGTAGAAATCCCCTTAATGATATTAATACTTTATGGTTTTGGTGATATATTAAAAATAACTTATATAAAAGCGATAATCAGTTTACTTGGCGGCTTATTTCTCCTGAAGATAGGCCTTGACTTAGTTAAAGGGATTAAACAAGCAAAAATTGATTCAAGCGATGGTCCAAGTTCTCCCCTGAGGGCTGGCATTATACTCACTCTGGCTAATCCTTATTTTCTGGTTTGGATGGCAACCATCGGTTCTATTCTTATTTTCCGCTCTTATGCTTTTGGGTTGCTCGGTTTTATTATCTTTATGATTGCCCATTGGTCATGTGATTTTTTATGGTTATACTTTCTTTCAGCTCTATCTTTTAAAGGCGGGCAATTTTTCGGTAAAAAACTTCAGCAGGTTTTATTTTTAATCTGCGGTGTTTTTCTCTTATTTTTCAGTGGTAAATTTATCTATGATGCAGCGAAAATAATCTTCTCTTTCTAAACACATAGATTGTATTTTTTATTTTTTATACAGAGAACCCTATCATACTAAGAAAAGGAGAGCACTTATAGTAATGCCAATAAAATTAATTTTAATTCGTCATGGAGAAAGTGATGGTAATGCCCAAAGGAAATTTTCTGGTTTTCAGGATGTAGATTTAACCGAAAAAGGAATATGGCAAGCGAAGAGACTGGCGCGACGTTTAGAAGAGGTATCAGTAGACACAGTTTATTGCAGCGATTTAAAGAGGGCTCGTCATACTGCTGAGATTATTTTTGGATATCGAGGGAAAGATATTGTTACTAACTCTAACTTTAGGGAGATAAATTTTGGAGCGTGGGAAGGTTATACCTTTGAAGAAGTTAAATCAAAATTTGGATATGGAGATGAGTTTAATTATTTAATGGAAAATATTAATCCAGAAGCTGCTATTCCTCAGGGGGAAAGTTTGGTTGAATTAAATGATCGCGTTATGGCTGAATTAAATAATGTATTAAAGAAGCATGAAAAAAAAGATAAAGATAAAACTATTGCGCTTGTTTGCCACGGTGGTGCGATTAGAGTTATTTTGAGCAATGCCTTAAATATGGGATTAAAGAATATGTGGAATATAGAACAATATTCTACTGCTTTAAATATTATAAATTATTATGACCATAAAGCATTTGTAGTTCTTATCAATGACACTTCACATCTTGAAGATTGGTGGGAAAGCGAATTAACACAGGAGAAAAAAGGTGAATAAAAAAATAGAAGAAACCATTCAAAAGATTAGACCTGTCGATCTTCAATTAATGGGAAAAGCACAAGAAAAATTAGATAATCTTACCAAGCCTCAGGGGAGCCTGGGAAAATTAGAGGATTTTGCCAGGAGGATAGTAGGAATATCCGGAACTCTTTCCCCGGCAATCAAAAGAAAAGTCATATTTGTGATGGCCGGGGATCATGGCGTTGTTGAAGAAGGGGTAAGTGCTTATCCTCAGGAAGTTACTTTTCAAATGGTATATAATTTTATTCGAGGGGGAGCAGGTATTAATGTATTAGCCAGACATATAGGAGCCGAGATTTTAGTGGTGGATATGGGTGTGGCTAAAGATTTTCCCTTGGGAGAGAATATAATAAGAAAAAAAATAGCGCATGGCACCAATAATATGACTAAAGGACCGGCTATGAGTAAGGATGAAGCAGAAAGAGCAATCATTGCCGGAATTAAAGTCTTTGAAGATGAGTTAAATAAAAAGAGAATTGATATCATAGGATTAGGGGAAATGGGCATTGCTAATACTACCTCGAGTAGTGCTATCGTAGCCTGTTTGACTGAATCTAAGGTTGAAGAGGTCACCGGTTCAGGGACAGGTTTAAACCAGGAACAAATCAAGAATAAAATTAAAGTCATAAAAAAAGCCTTGGAAATAAACAATCCAAATCTTCAAGATGGACTTGACGTTTTATCAAAAGTGGGAGGATTTGAAATCGGAGGGTTAGCAGGTTGTATTTTGGCTGCAGCTTCCCATCGAGTTCCTATTGTAATTGATGGTTTTATTTCTGCTGCCAGTGCCCTAATTGCCCTGAAGTTAGCTCCTTTAGTGAAGGATTATATCTTTGCGAGTCATCATTCGGTGGAAAAAGGACATAAAATTGCCCTGGAATATATCGGGAAAGTTGCTATGTTTGATCTTGGCATGCGGCTTGGTGAAGGAACCGGTGCGGCTTTGGGTATCAGCTTTATTGAGGCCGGGGTTAAAATATTAACCCAAATGGCAACTTTTATCGATGCTGGAGTAGATAATAAAAAAGTATAGATTACACAAAATAGAAATAAGAGGAAATTTTATGTCCAGAGGGAAATTAATCTTTATCACCGGAGGAGCAAGGAGCGGGAAGAGTAGTTTTGCTGAGAAGGTAGCCGCTAAAACAAGCAAAGAAGTGGCTTATATCGCTACCGGTCAACCTCTGGATGAAGAGATGGCTCATAGAATAAAAAAACATAGAAAAAAGAGACCAAACACCTGGGAGACTTATGAAGAACCAATAGAAGTTCGAGAATTGGTGAGCCGCTTAGGTTTAGAAAAAGAAGTGATCCTGATTGACTGTTTGACTTTATTAACTTCTAATCTCTTATTAAGGAAAAAAGATAAAGTAGAAGACTCCAGATGGCAAGAAGAAATTTTAGTAGAAATTGAGAAATTAGCTGAGGTTTCTTACAAGGTACCTGCTCAAGTAATCATTGTATCTAATGAAGTTGGTATGGGTGTAGTTCCCGACAATCCCCTGGGAAGAGTTTATCGGGATATCCTGGGCAGAGCGAATAGTATCATTGCTGATAAAGCTGATGAGGTTTCTATGATGGTCTCAGGGATACCATTAAAGATAAAGGGCTGATCAAATAATGAAAATTTTAAGAGATTTATCTTTAGCTATACGGTTTTTAACTATCATCCCCGTAATTTCGTTTCACCCTTCTAATCATACTAACCAAAATGACGAAGTGTTAGCAGAAAACTTTGCCAATTCTATGGCTTTCTTTCCACTTGTAGGGATGTTAATAGGAATATTGCTGGTATTTTTAAGACGGATATTTTATTCCTTCGTTGTTTCTTCGTTAGTGGGCGATACTTTGGTTTTCATTGTTTGGATCTGGCTAAGCGGAGGCTTGCATTTAGATGGTTTTGCCGATAGCGTAGATGGATTTTTGGGAGGACACGATAAAGAAGAAATACTAAAGATTATGAAGGATAGTTCTACCGGGGCCAAAGGAGTAGTGGCTTTAGTTTCTCTTTTATTATTAAAGTTTGTCCTTCTGGCAGAGATGCCTCTATTATTAAAAGATGTGGCCTTGTTTTTTACTCCAGCTATCGGGCGTTGGAGTATGGTAATAGCCGCTTTTTTAGGTAAGCCAGCTCGCTTAAAAAATAGTATGGGTAAATTATTTATGGATTATGTTGGCTGGCGAGAGGTTATCTTCGCCAGTTTAACTATGGTCGTTATAGGTATTCCGTTATTTAGGTTATACTTACTTCCTCTGGTGATAGTAGGAATAGGAATAGTATTATTGATATTAAAATATTGCCAAAAGAGGATAGGGGGTATAAGCGGAGATATACTGGGAGCAATAAATGAAATCGTTGAAGTTTCTATTCTTTTAGCTATCTATTTATTAAGTCAGTTATTTTCTCTTTCGATATTTCGATAATCATTATTTGCGGAATCAATAAAACAAGTTTATGATAAACATAAGAATCTATAAAGAGATAATGCAAAAAAAATAATATTTAATTTTTGAAACTTCAATTAGAGTCGTGCATAAACGAAGTACTTCGCAAAATATGTCGATTTAGACACATAAACGAAGTAGTTCGTTATCGTTATCGGTAAGATTTTGAAGACAAGTTGATGGATAATTTTGTAAATAATAAGTCTGATGATAAAAAGCCGAAGCTTTTATATCAGGTACGGCAGATTTATCATTCTTTTAAAAGATTCGGTTGATATTTCTAGCAACATAATGTAAGGTATAAAAGGAGAGAAAAGATGTTTAAAGCATTTAATAGTAAACATTTAACTAATAATAAGCACATAATATTAGGTAGTCGGGAGAAGCAACATTTGCTTTTTTCATTAGTACACCTAATCTTATGTTAGCGAGACAAATGCTTTCAGAATTCTCCCAAATCAATGGTTCTTTGTTTTTGTCTACCAAGCTTATAAGCAAAATAGACAGTAAGAAAATAGGAACAGACAATCAAAAGGATATACAAAAATGTCATTTTGGAACTCCTTAGGATTTCTTCACAAAATAAACAGTTTTCTTATTATTTCATGGGTAGTTATATCAGCGGTTTTTGGATTGTTAAGTTGAGGGATACAATCAAGAATTTCCGAATTTAATATTTCGAGTGAAAAGGAATTAAAAGGCAAGATTGAAATTACAGAATCTAAAGCCAAGGAATTTGAAGAAAAACTATCAGCAAGTGAGCAATTAAGAGCGGAGGCTGAAAAAAGACTTGAAGAACAAATCAAAAGAACTAATTCACAAGTAATTGCAACCCAACAAAAACTTTCCCCGAGAAGCTTCAGTAAAGAACAAAAGCTAAAACTTGAAGAGTTTTTATCTACACAACCGAAGGGAGATAATGTTGATATTACTTGTATACTTGGCGACGGCGAATCACTCCTTTTTGCAAAAGAAATTGATGCAATATTGAAAAAAATAGGATGGACCACACGAGGGGTATCGCAAGCTGTTTTCACTGGGTCACCACAGGGTATTATTTTGGTGGTTAAAAGTGAAACAGAAGCTCCACCATATGCACTTTCGTTACAACAAGCTTTTTCAATAATAGGCATTCAATCCCCAGGCAGAATTAATAATTCATTGCAAGAACAAGAGCTTAAAATCATTGTAGGTCAAAAACAAAACTAAATAAAATCGCTAACAATTGGTTGCACATGGATGCCGCAAACTGCGCGGAACCAGTGAGACGGGGCGTTATGTGTGCTTAAACAGGAAATAAAAGAAATGGCTTCTGATATAAATTTTGTCAAATTCATTGTCGATCAGATTGGAAATTCAGGATCAATCAGATATAGAAAAATGTTTGGCGAATATGCAATATATTGTAAAGATAAAGTCGTTGCTCTGGTCTGCAATGACCAGTTATTTGTGAAATCTACAAAAACGGGTAGATCTTTTATTGGTAATGTTAATGAAATACCAGCCTATCCAGGAGCCAAACCATCTTTTCTTATTGAGGATCAACTTGAGGATAGAGAATGGCTGAGCGAATTGATTGCACTTACAGAACGTGAGTTACCTACGCCTAAACCGAAGAAGAAATAAAGTATAAAGTTAGTTAGTAAAAGACACATAATGATTGTTTGCAGCTGATGTTTTTCGCGGCTTCGCTACTCAAAAACACAGCTGAGCATGGTGTTATGCATATAGAAACTGAAGGGGGGTAGATATGAAATCAGAAGTTTTTTGGGATAAGATTTCATCAAACTACGATAACCAGGTAAGAAAATACCAGCAAACTTATACGGATATAATTGAGAGAACAAAAAAACATCTGAAGAAAGACGACATCGTTTTGGATTTTGCTTGTGGGACTGGAATAACAACTATACAGATTTCAGGTTTTGTAAGGGAAATCCTCGCGATTGATATTTCACAGAGAATGATTGATATTATAGAAGAAA
>CAYTVM010000060.1:0-7974 GCA_964441685.1 uncultured Atribacterota bacterium
TTATATCTAAAATCATATCTTCCCCGGTAGAATCAGCAAATATTACTTTACCTTCAGATACTCTGAAATTCTTATCTAAAAAGGTAATATAGCCCTGTTTAATATCTAATCCCCCGTTTAATCTAGGCGCAGATAATGCTCCCTGAACTTTTAGACCTCCCACTAATTTTAAATTAAAATCAGTAGTCTCAGCTGTAAAATCATCTAAAATTTTTACCTCAAGATCGATATCTCCTTTCAGGCTAACTAATTTAGATAAAAGTTCCAATGGATTAGAAGGAATTTTTTTATTATTTTTTTTCCAGTTTAATTCTCCCTGAGCAAGGGTTAATACCCCTTCTAGATGAGGAGAGGTAAAGAGACCAGTTAATTTTGCTTTTAAATCAGCCTGAGCCTTGAAAATATCCTGATATATAATTTCCTCTTGATTACTCCATATATTAATATTTAAATCCTGAATTTGCAAGTTTTTTAAAGTAAATTCTCCGGAAGTTAAAATTCTGTATTGCTCGATCTGAAAATTCATATCATCTATTTTAACCAAATTATCTTCTAAGTGTAGCAAAACACTTAAATCACTTATCTTAGCCGGCAAGTCATATAACTCTATCATGCCACTGTCAAGAGCAATATTACCATTTAAAATCGGTTGGTTCAAAGTCCCTGAAAGTGCTAATTCAGCATTGGTTAAGCCTTGGATTTGTTTAATATCTTCTTTAAAGAACATACTAAGAAAGCTTAAATCAGTATTTTCCAGAGTAAGAATAAAATCTATGGGAATATCGCTTAAACTTGGGGTCACTTTTTCTTTGCCCATAAATGAAAATTCACAAGGAATCTTGCCCTTTCCCCTTATTTGGTGACCTTCTTTATCCAGAACAAATTGCTTAACCTCTAAGATACCCTTATTATAGAGAGCTTCAAAAGTAAGATTATCAAAAATAAAATCCTGGAATTTCCCCTTTTCAACCTTGGTCGAAAAAGATAAATTAGGTAAGCCAATATCTCCCGTCATCTCTGCCTTAAAGTTCACCAGACCTTCAATCTGGTCTTCTATGCCAAAAAGATTAGATAACTGACTTAAATCTAAGTTATCCGCTGAAAGGTGAATATCTAAATTTTTATTAGCCTCATCAAGATTAATCCATCCTCCGGCCGCAAGTTCCCCTTTTCTTTGACTTAGTGTTAAACGATTAATCCTGACCATAGAACTAATTTTATCTAATTTTACTTCTATGGAGTTTAAGGGTACTCCACCTAATTGAGCATCTTCGATCAAAGCTGATAGATATAAGTCGGGAGAAAGATAATTACCTTTTATTTCCAGAGAACCCGTGGCTTTTCCTCTAAAATTACTGATTAAATCTGGCGGTAAAAAATATGACATTAGATGTACCATTCTCTGGTTTAAGAAATTGACTCTCAGATCCAAAGGTAGTCCTTCTTCTAAGCTAACTTCACCCTGAACATAGAGCTGAGACTTCCCAGAATTTAACACTAAGCTTTTTATGCTTACTTTTTTATCCTTTAAGGAAAAGGTTAGATTTCCAGATTCTGCCTTATAATTTATTATATCAACCTTTTTTATTTGCAAATCGCCATTCGCTTCAAATTGAGATCCATGGCTTTGGATAAAAATATCCCCTTGAGCTGAACCAGACAACGGTGATTCAATACTGAAATATTTAGCCAAATCATTTAAATCCGCTTGTTCTACTTGTAAAGTTACTTTCATTTCCCTTTCATCTTTTATTTCAGAAAAATTTGCACTGCCTTCACCTTTAAAGGTTAATCCTTCATTCTGAAAAAGAAGGTTTTCCAGTTTTAATACCTTACCTTGGTAATCTATCTTCCCCTCTAAATAATTAAAGGGCAACTCGGATATCTGTCCTTTTTCGCTTTTGATTGTACCTTCAATCTTTGGATCATCGAGCAGACCGCTCAACTCTCCATTAAAATTAGCCAGTCCTTTAATCTCATTATAATTTAAGATTTCTCCCATTTCTTCTAAATTAATTCCCGAAGCATTTACCTTTAAATTTATATCATTATTTTGAGCAACTGTACCTTCTACGTTTAGAGAAAGAGTTCCTGCTTCATTTTTAACCTTCGCTTCGGCAGAAAGATTTATTTTTTCACCCTGACCGATAAAACCTCTCATCCCAACTTTGCCAGATAATAGGCCTTTTTTCAAATAATCCAAATGGAAAGACTTCAGTAAATCACTTTCCACGTTCAATCGAGCGAGGTTAAACAAAATATCGTATTCAGATAGTTCTTCTTTTAGTATGATCTTACCTGTACCCTCAATAACGCTTCCTCCCACTTCTGCTTTCATATTTGTAAAATAAAAATCATCCTGGTCGTAATTGAATTCTGTGCTTAAAAGGGAAAAATCATATCCCTGAATTTCTCCTAATTCAGCTGACAATTCACCCTGCACCTGAAAATTTTCCGGAGAACCGTTTACTTCAAATGACAGATTAGACTTTCCTTTAGCTTGAAACTCTTGAGGCAAAGATGCATATTCTTTTAGGCCCTCTCCCAAGTCGCTTAATTTAAAATCATCTGATTTGACCTTTAAATCGTAAATAAAATCGTCAATGTAAGTGAGAATCCCTTCCAGGATAAACGGGGAGCTCTTATAAAGAGCAGTAGCCTTCTCTATGGTTGCTTCTTTTGAATCAAAGGTGGCAGAACCCTCAGCTTGATTGAATTCCATGCCATTTAAAAAATCCGGAAACAAATCAACATCTCTTGCAGAGGCCTGGCCATACCAGATAGTTTCACCTTTATCAATATCTAAATTTTTGGCCAGGTGGAGATTTAAATCAAAGAGCCCCTTTTTTAAGTTGAAAGATTTGGTTTGCGCAAAATAATATTGAAAATGAGTAATATCGGCATCTTTGAAATTAAAATCGAGGGAATAATCCGTTCTATCCTGAAAAAAATATCCCTTTATGGCCAGAGGCGTATCGTCTTCTTTCCTTAATCCTGAACAATTAAATTCAACTTTAGGTAGATTTTCCAGATCAAAATAGCCATTTAAGGAATTTACTTTAGTTAAGAGACCTTTTTCCTTCGTTGTTTGGTAATCTATATAATCTAAATTTCCATCCTGAAAATTCACTCTATTAATAGAAACAGCAAAATCATCACTTTTTAAATTAAACTTTTCTATAAAATCAAAAGCTCCCTGAAGGTCTCTAACCAACGTCATCTTCGGTTTTATCAGGGTTACATCATCAATACTCAGAAGCGCTCCCTTCTTTAAGGCAGAAAGAATATCCAAGTCATAATTAACAGTTACCTCTTTGGCTTCAAAAAGTAAATCCTCATCTTTTAACGAGCTGTTTTTGAAGATTTTAAAAATAGATAAAGTGATAGAATGAAGAGAGTAATCTGTAACTTGCCCAATATAAATTCCCCGATCGATGGCATTCTGTAAGGTAGAGATTATCTGATTTTTTATCTTATTTTTTGCTAGGTTTCCCCGAATAATAAAATATCCTCCCGTAATTAGAATAGCTATGAATAGGACAATTATTATTCTTTTGATAAAAGTTTTTTTGGCAGGCATGAATTTATTCTCCGA
This sequence comes from uncultured Atribacterota bacterium, assembly GCA_964441685.1. Taxonomy (GTDB): domain Bacteria; phylum Atribacterota; class Phoenicimicrobiia; order Phoenicimicrobiales; family Phoenicimicrobiaceae; genus Sediminicultor. The sequence continues at coordinate 3,596 of CAYTVM010000060.1, forward strand.
TTGAAATAGTCGTTAGTATTAAATAAGATATAATATATAAGACAATACAATTTACTGATTGACCAATTGTATTAGTAAGCCTACTCACTAAGCAAACAAGTAATTAATTAATCAATTTATTATATCATATATTGTATATAGGTTAAATTTAATTTTTAATCTAAATTGTATTATTTTTAATTATTGCTTCCTTTTCTTCTCTCTTCATCTTCTTCCAAACTGCCAAAGCTTCTTCAGGGGTATTTACTTTTACATCACCAAAGACATGAGGGTGCCTTCTGACAAATTTTTTTATTGCTCCGCTTAGTACATCAGAATAAGTAAATAAGCCTTCCTCCCGGGCGATTTCAATCTGCATCAGTATTACCATTAAAAGGTCCCCTAATTCTTCGCACAGATTATCCTTAGATTTAGAGCTAACTGCCTGGGAAACCTCTTCAGCTTCTTCTAAAATGTTGGGAGCCAGGGATTCCAGAGTTTGCTTTCTATCCCAAAGGCAACCTTTTGGTCCCCTTAATTTAATAATAATATCCATCATTTCTGCAAATAATTCTTTCTCTTTTTGGTACATTTCTTCCTCCGTTAAAATAGTCGTTAGCATTAAAAACAAGATGCAAGATATAAGATAATACAATTCTCCAATTTACCGATTGACCAATCGACCAATTTTTAAAAAATACATAGGACGGGCGTCTCACCTGTCTAAGGTTGCTAGTGAATAGTCTTATTAGCGTATGCTTTGCGGTATAGCGTTTAACTAATAAGTTAAATCAATAAAAACTAAAAGTAAAAGGGTTAAACTATCATTTAAAATTAAAACTTAGATAGATTATGAAAGATAACTTATACTACTCTCAAGTAGTGTTTACATTTTATGCTCTTTACTATATAAAAATAATACTATTTAATAGGTCAAAGGTAAAGCATATTTTCTCTTACCATCAAGAAATTTTTGAATTATACTTTTTTTAATCTGCTTTTTCTGATCCACCAGGGTCCTTATCAACTTTTTCAGAAACTACTTTATAACCTGGCGTACTAATCATTATCTCAAAAACTTTAGCATCAATATCTGTCTTATAAATACTATTAGGATTTTCTCCAAAATGATCGGCCAACAAATTATCAGGTGAGCTATTATTATCAAAATGTACAGTATTGGTTTCACCATTTTTCAAAGTAAAATTTGTTAATTTTATAATATAGCCTTCTTTTTTGGTGGTAACAATATCAGTAATAGTATAATAAACTAAAAAATCAGCTAAATCTTTTCCTGCAATGTTTTTTAAGGTTATTTCAAGATGGTCGTCTGTATCTTTTTTTGTAACAGGATCATAATTATTTTCAACCAATATTGAGGTAATCTGAAAACCTTCCTGCGTAGAATTATTAATAATTGGGTTTTCTGCAAAAATTGAATCTTTATCATTGAGATCGTCAACGCCATCACCATCTGTATCTTTATTGAAAGGATTTGTTCCTAATGTTTTTTCTGCTACATCTGGTAATCCATCGCTATCCGTATCAACCAAATTTGAGCTACTGATAATTGTATTTGTGATTGTGGCAGCTTTTACATTATTTTTATTTATACCTGTATTTAGTAAAATAAAGAATGCTACAACAACTATCATTACTGTTACAAACCTAATAACAATATATTTTATTTTCATTTTTAATCTCCTCCTAAAATATAATTCTTATTTGATAAAACTATATATTGAAATAGCAGTACTGCAATTAAACAGCCAAGCTGCCATGATATATTCTTCCACTCATCATGGAAAATTAATCCAATATTTTTTCCATTATACTCTGGTTTAATACCAAGCAGCGCAAAACTTGTACGTTCATATCGTTTTGTCAAAGAGATTTCTTCTAAAGCATTTCTTGTAGTCTCATAGGTACTAAATTTTGCAAGTATTTCTTTTTCCTGAAGCTTCGCTATATGCATGCTCTGGAAAAAACCACCTGGAATTTGATTATCAGGGTCCATAGTGTCTCCAATTTGCGGGATTATTAAAACAAAAATTAACCATATTGCAAAAATAATTATAAGGGCATTGGGAAGTGACTTTATACTTATTGATAGTGTCGATGATAAAGAGTAAAAAAACAACATATAGAGGTAAGATAGGAAAAGAATAAATAATAGTTTTAAAAATTCTACCGGAAGAAACATGACTTTACCCAGACCCCAGGTAATAAAATATATAAAAACTCCAACAATTAGTAGAACTGTTAATAAAAGCAGGCTATTCCCTACAATTTTACCTGAAATGATTGCAGACCTTTTAAGGGGCCTACTTAAAATTAATTGAAGCGTTTTTTTACCTTTTTCCTTTGCAATACTCAAATAACCTAAAATGATTCCTATAATTGCCCCTATTATTTCAAGATAATCAATAACTCCTCTCAGCATCGTCAACGGATAAAATTCCGGAGTAGGTGGTATTTCTGCTGTTTTACCAACACTTTTTAATATTTGTACTGAGATATTATAGTCGGCAACTTTACTTTGGAAATCAAAGGAAGCAACGATAATTGAAATAACCGTTAACATCATTATAAATAAAGTCAATATTAAAAACAATCTATTTTTTATGGCGTCCAAATATTCTTTTTTTGCAATGGTTATTATCGGATTCATATATTTAATTCCTCTTCACAACTATTAAATTTATTTATCTTATAAATGCTACCAAACATAGAGATAACAAGATAAGAAAACATTATAATTAATCCAACTGCGTTTTGAAATTTAATCTGCAAAGTGCTTATGGTGTTTATTCCTGAATTTGCTTCAAGTAAAATACTACTTATTTCCTTATAGCTCTCTGAAATGGAAAAAGGTTTAATTATCATTTGTAATATATGGAAAAAATTACTATGTGGTGTGGCCGCTTGTATATTATTCGGGTTAAGAAGAGCAGTTGGTGCCAGTGAGGATGTAATCTGCGGCATTACAAAAGTTAATAAAACCCAAATGATTACCGGTATTAACAGCGCAATTGACTCACCGTCTGAATCGATGGCAAAATACAATCCAACCATTGAAAAAATAAGTAGATAAACCAGCGAAATAGCATAAAATCCTGAAAGTTTTAATATCTCAATAGGAGTTAAAAAGTGACCTGATATTAAAACAGTAGAAAATAAGCTTAATAAAAAAGAAATAAAAACAATCAATAATAGAGTTTCAAAAATTCCAACTATTTTTCCAAAAATATAGGTCTGCTTACTGATAAATTTTGAAAATATTATTCTTAATACACCTGATCTTCTATCCCTGATGAAAGCATTATTACCTATAACAAGAGCAAGAAGTGAACCTATCAAAAAAACGTAAACAATCATATTTTTTAATATTGAAAGATCGGGAATCCCAGTAAATGGATTCGGTGGTATTTCTTTAATCCCTTTTAAAGAAAGGTCTTTTACTGTTTCCTGATAAACATTTATTATGGTATTTTTTGCTGACCATCCAATGTAGGTTGAAAATATGGTCATTAAGATGAAAATAAGAAGAAGAAGGATAAAAGTATTTTCCTTAAAAAGAGTTTTAAATTCATTTTTAGCGACTATATCAATCCTTGAAGTCATATTATACTCCGGTTATCCAATTGGTTTTTTATATTGTTATCAATATTCAAATAAATGTCTTCAAGAGATACATCATCCTTGAATTTTTTCAATGTATTTTCCAAAGAATCTTTATATATTAAGTTTCCATGATTCAAAACTCCGATGGTCGTGCACGTTTTAGATACTTCCGAAAGAAGATGGGTATTCATAAAAATAGTAATACCCTTTTCTTTATTTATTTTTATTATTATCTCACGAAGATTCTTTATTCCAAAAGGATCAAGTCCTGAAGTAGGTTCATCTAAAAATAGCACTTCTGGTTCATGGATAATTGCCTGTGCTATTCCAATTTTTTGTTTCATTCCTCTTGAAAACTGGCCAATTTTTTTATTTTCAAAACCCGTAAATTCAAGAAATGACAGAACTTCCTTTATTTTATTTTCAGTTTTAGTAAGTCCAGATAATTTTGCAAGATAATCTAAATTTTCAAAAGCTGTAAGATTTTCATAGAATTTTACATTTTCAGGCAGGTATCCTATTCTTCTTCTAACTTCAATGCTTTCTTTTGCTATATCAAAATTACATATAGTTGCAATTCCAGAAGTAGGGTTTAATAAGGTGGTGAGTATATTGACTGTTGTTGTCTTCCCTGCACCATTATGACCAAGAAAGCCAAATATCTCACCTTTGAAAATTTGTAAATTTAAATTCCTTAGTGCAATAAAATTACCATATTTTTTAGTAAGGCCTTCAATTTTTATTACAATTTCTTTCGAGTCTTTCATAAATCTCCT
>CAYTVM010000061.1:0-7919 GCA_964441685.1 uncultured Atribacterota bacterium
GTTAAAACGTTCTATTATAACTAATACGACATAATTCTTAAAAGTCCTTCTTTTTAAGGAAAGTTTTATTTTGTAGGTAAAAGGGGGACACACTTTACTTTTTATAAAGCTTTAAATTCGGGAGTATAAAAGAAGAATGTCCCCCTTTTACCTAAGTTCTAAAAGTCCTTCTTTTTGGGAAGGAAAGTAGCTATCAGGATTTATCCTTGACAAATAGTTTGATTATAAAAGTGTATTTATATAACAAAGTAAACGGGTGTGAGTGTTATAAAAGAAGCTAGGAAAAGTTATCGAATTATTGATCTAGTACACCTGACCTCATTATCTTTTCCTAGTAACTTGAACCCAAGCTGTCCCTTGTATATTAAAAGCGAGATAGAAACCCGTCTCCCTTATTTAGAAACTCAGATTGCTTTAATCAATCCAAAAATTATCGTTACACTTGGCAATGTCATCACTCAACATCTTTTAGAAACCACTCAAGGAATTACTAAACTTCGAGGCCAATGGTTTGTGATTGGATAGGCTGGATAAAAATATTTCCTATGTTTCATCCTAGTTATTTACTAAGAAACGAAGGAACCTTTCTCGGCAGTCCTAAAAATTTCACCTGGAAAGACATAAAAACCCTTAAGCAAGCTATTAATAAATTTTAACAATTATTTTTTAGCAAAACAAATTCTTCAATAATCTCTTAATAGTTATCCATTTACTAAATTTATTATTTCATCAGAATTTAAACCACCTAATCCTATTTTATCTACGGTCCTTCCTAATTTGCGAAAATCCATTTTTAACATTGTTGACCCGATTTTTATAATAGAATCTATATTTGGTGTGGGGACTCCCAATTGATACCCTATCGATGCAATCGGGACTAAACTCATCGGAATGTCTTCAGTTAAATATCTAATATTTATTGTTGTCGGAGCTTTTACTCCTTTATAAGCTATATTATTTTGAATAGCTTGATATAAAGAATTTCCCTCTACCCCATAAGATTCTCTTAGAAAATCTATTGCATATTGCGCTTCTACTTTAAGAGCTTTTGCTACTTCTACTCGTTCCCTATCAATATTTTCTAAAACAGTTGCTACTACAGGAGTTATCCCTTCATGATAATAATCAAACTCTTCTCCAGATTCAATCCTTGCACTGTTTAAAATGGTTGGTGCCGGATGAAAAATTGCCCCAATATTATTTAAGCTAGTCTCTAATACATTTACTGCCGGAATAAATTGAGGATAGGCTTTATTTAAAACTTTTATAAGTCTCTCTATATTTTTTGCTGGAAATGAAGCAACAGAAAGTGATTTTTTTACACCATAAATTACTACTTTCGTAGAACTAATTTTTCTGCAAGCATAAATCAAAGTCTGTGCTTCTCCTATAATAGGTCTATTTTTTATTTTCTCTTCTTTTAATACTTTATCAAATTCAAGTGCGCCTCCTGTTCTGCCTGGATTCAATATCACTACTTGATTATCCTTTAAATAAGGCGAACAATCTCTGGCAATTTTTGCATGTGCATTAGCAGGAGTTACAATCATAATAAGCTCAGCGTCCTCAATAGCTAATTTGATATCATTAGTTACTTTATCCAAGATAGCAAATCCTTTTCCCTCTGCTCCTTCTAATTCTATTCCTCCTTTTGAGATAATTGGTTCCAATTCTTCTTTAAATATACTGTATAAATTAATCGCATGTCCTTTTAGAGCTAAATGGGAAGCAATTGCAAATCCACCATTACCTGCTCCAATTACCGTTATTTTCATGTAATTATCTCTCCCTTCTTTTTTTTCTTGTTTTTAAATATCATAAGTGCAACAACGCTTCCCATTCCGGCAAGACCCAGTAAATCGCTTTTAAAATTAGGTATAATTAGGCACAATGAAGACAAGGCTAAAATTATGCGTGTTTGAATGTTTATATTTTCTATAACAAAGTACCCTTCCAAACTTCCTGCAAAACTTAATATTCCCAATAAAGAAGTAATCAAAATCCAAAAAATTTTTCCGACAGAAGTATCAATTAGTAACAACGAAGGAGATAAGGTAAATATATAAGGCATTATAAAGGCAGCTAATGCAAGCTTTAATCCTGTAAATGCTGTTTTTACTCCATCTGCTTTAGCGATCGATGCTGCCAGGTAAGAACTTATGGCAACTGGAGGGGTGAGTGCAGCGAAAACACCAAAATAAAATATAAAAAGATGGGCTGCAATAGGGATAACTCCCATTTTTACTAAAGCTGGAGCTACCAAAGTTGCCAAAATTACATATAAAGCAGTGGTTGGCATTCCCATACCAAATATTATACTAGCTATCATGGTTAAAAATAAACCTAAAATGAGATTTCCGGAAGATAAATCAATAATTAAACCAGAAAATTTTAAACCTAAACCAGTTAATGTAACGACTCCCACTATAATACCCGCTGTAGCACAAGCAGCTACTATACTTAACGCATTGGTTGCGCCTTTTTCAAACGCCACAAGCAATTTTTTTGGTGTTAATCTTGTATCTTTACTAATCATAGTTACTATAAAAGTAACTACAATCGCATAAAAAGAAGCTTTGATAGGACTATATCCTGAAACTAAGAAATAGATTATCGCTATAGGAGGGAGTATTAAATATCCACCTTTTTTTAATAACGGTATTAATTTAGGTAACTTTTCTTTAGGTACTCCGGTTAACCCTAATTTACCCGCTCTAAAATCTACCATAATTCCTACTGAAAGAAAGTATAATAATGCCGGAAGTGCAGCATAAATTATTAATTTATTATAAGGAATATTAAGAAATTCCGCCATTATAAAAGCAGCAGCTCCCATAACCGGAGGAGCAATCTGCCCACCTGAAGAAGCAGCTGCTTCTACTCCACCTGCAAATTCTGGAGGATACCCTACACTTTTCATTAAAGGGATAGTAAAGGTTCCTGTTCCAATAACATTAGCTAAAGAGCTGCCTGAAATCATTCCCATCAAACCACTAGATAAAACCGCAGCTTTAGCTGGACCCCCTCGTGATTTACCAGTTAAGGCAAAAGCAAAATCTATAAAAAACTTTGAAGCTCCTGTCGCCTCTAATAAAGCTCCAAATAAAACAAAAGTAAAAACAAAAGTGGAGGATACATAAATAGCTACTCCATATATTCCTTGATTTGTTAAACACATATGATCAATAATTCTTTTTATTGTATAACCTTTATGAGATATTCCTGTAGGCATATAAGGACCAAAATAAGCGTATAATAAAAACGTTAAAGCAACTATTACCATTGGCCACCCCATAACTCTTCGGGTTGCCTCTAAAACTAAAACTATCGTAATAAACCCCATTAGTAAATCTAAAAAAACAGGATCGCCCGCTCTATATATTAATTGCTTATATTCGATAAATAAATACAAACCTATTGATGTGCTTAATAATACTAATAAATAATCAATTATAGATATTTTTTTTATTTGTAGTTTAGACCGAGGATATAGTAAAAAAGTTAACACTAACGCAAAAGAAAGATGAATGGCCCTATGTTGCATGGCGGGCAACATCCTAAATCCTGCAGAATAAAATTGGAAAATAGACATTGAGACGGCTATTACGGTAACTATTATTGCTTCCTTCCCTATTAATTTTCTTCTTTTACCAAATTCTTGATCATCACATTGATTATTCTTATTAACTAACCCTTCTACGGCCATATTTAATCTCCCCTATAATTTTTTCTTAACAAAAAACAAATCCTACTTATTATCGAAATCCTTTTATTCCCAATTTCCAAGGCATCGCTATCATCAACTAAAAATCTTAAATCATACGTTCTGCCTCTTAATATTAATTCTGGCTTTGAAATATAACTTACTCGAAATATAAAACTTTTTATTTTTTTATTTATATTTTTAATTACCATTTCGCCATTTTGATAACTAAAATCGCCCTCTGGGGTGCTTGGCATTCCCCAACCCAAATCTTTCACGATTGTTTTAGTAAGCAACATATTATAATTTTCATCAATCTTAAAAAATTCTAATACTGGAGTTAACTGAACAGAATGACTTATTTTGGTTGCAAAAACGTAACCCGGGAATATTTTCTCCTGAAATAATATTTGATTTTTTTTAATATTTCTAATTTCCAAGATATTCATATTTGGGATATTAAGAACAATTAAAAATAGAATAGATAATATTATAAAAAATATCTTTGTTTTATAATTGAAATTTAACGCCATTGTTTTCCTAGCTTTAATAGTAAGGTTTTCTTTTTTAAAAAAGAAAACCTTACTATCCCTCTTATATTATTTTAAAATAGTTTGTTTTGCCTTATATTATTTATTTTAAAAGGCCCACTTCTTTGTAATACTTTTCAGCACCTGGATGTAATGGTATGCTCATTCCATTAAGTGCAGTCTCTAATTTAATATTTTTCCCTTGAGCATGTGTCTCTGCAAGAGCATCTAAATGTTCAAAAATTGCCTTGACTACTTCATATACAACATCTTCACTTATATCTTCGCGAACAGATAGAAGAGCAGGAGATGCTACTGTAAATACATCCTCATTAACACCATTATATAAGCCAGCTGGAATGATATTGCTTCCTAAAAATGGATAATCTTTTGAAAATTTTTCATATATCTCCTTATCAACAGGTATTAAGGAAATATCCATTGAAGCCGCAGCATCTATTACTGCAGCAGTAGGTAATCCTGATCCAACAATTGCACAGTCTACAGTTCTATCTTTTAAAGCTGTAACTCCTTCAGCAAAAGATAAAAACTCCGGTGTAATATCATCATATGTAATTCCATACATATTTAATACTAAGTTTGTAGTTCGTTCAGTTCCACTACCAGGCGCTCCGACTACAACCCTTTTCCCTTTTAAATCGCTAAAGCTTTTTATACCAGAATCTTTTCTCACAATAAATTGGAATGTTTCAGGATATAAAGCTGTGATACCTCTTATATTTTTTACTGCTTCATCAAATGGGTCTTCTCCAGAAAAGGCAGCAAAAGTAGTATTAGATGCTCCCATTAAAAAATCTACTTCACCTTGTCGTGCCATCTTCAAATTTGCTACAGAAGCCCCTGTGCTCTCAGCGGTTAATTCTACCCCAGGAACAAATTTAGTAATTATATTAGCTATAGCTCCACCGATGGGATAATATGTGCCTGCTAATCCACCTGTTGCCAAACTAAATCTTTCTACACCTGCAAAGGCATTTGAACAACTTAAGGTTAAGATTAAAACAAGTGCCAATATCATGATCTCTATCTTTTTGAATTTCATTTAGAATTTCCTCCTTCTAATTTTAATATTTTACTTAACATAACTACTTTAAACTTCTAATATATTATTTTTTATCACATCCTTTCTTTATAATCTTAATAAATACACATTCCTTTCTTATATTCACTTAACTTTAAATATATTTATTAAGATTAATTTTTGAATTTAGAAAAATTACCAACTAAAAGGCTCTTGCCATAGATCAAATTTAACTCCTATATCTTTTTTTACTGCTTCCTTGTATATTCTCGAAGCAACCATAATATCTTCAGATCCCATCCCAACCGGAGAATATAAAATTCTTTCTTTTTCATTTTCTCTGCCTGATTTTTCTTTAATTATTATTTCTCCTATGGTCGAATGGAGGTCTTCTTTTTTAAATTTTCCATCTTTATACATATGAGCAATAGTAAATATGCCACGATGTAATACTTCTGTCCAATTATCTACGACAAATTTATCAAAACTCATTACAGCTTCTGGTTCACATTCATTCCCCCCAATTTGAGCATAAAGAACCCCTTTTTTAAACCAATCTTTTTTTATAATTGGATTTACAGAGGTAGTAGCTGTTACTACAACATCTGCATTTTCTATTGTTTTTTGTACGCTATCGCTTACTTCTATTTTTAATTTTAATTTTTCAGACATTTTCTCAGCCCAATCAGAAGCTTTTTCTCTATTTACATCATAGATAAATACTTGTTTTAACTTTTTTAAAACTTCATTTAAGGCCATAAGTTGAGTTTTATTTTGCACACCAGCTCCAATAAGCCCTACAACCTCTGAATCACTCCTGGCTAAATATTTTGCACCAATTCCTGTAACTGCACCAGTTCTCATTGCACTGATAAGAGTTCCATCCATTATTGCTATTGGGTTTAATTTATCTGGATCATTTAATATTGTTACCGCTGAAGCTCGAGGAAAGTTATATTTTAATGGATTTAAAGGTGCACTTCCAATCCACTTAATCCCGGGTATATTAATATTTCCACCAACATATCCGGGCATACAATTTATTCGACCTTTTGTTTCTTCCGATTTAACATCTCCCCATCTTAGTATTGTTTTACTTGGGAAAATTACTTCTCCTTTTGCTTCTAAAGAAAAAAACTCTTCCATATCTTCTAAGGTCTTTTGCATATTTAATCCATCGCATTTAATTACATCTTCTTGACTTAATAATCTTAGTGTAAGTGGTGCCATCTTCTACTCCTTTTTTAAACATAATTTGTATTTTACAAAATTAGTATTTTTTGAATTTATTTATCAGAATAAAATACTCCTTGTTCTTTGAAGCATTTCTCAACTTCTTTTAACCTTACAATTGCCTCCTTCCCCTTTTTAAATGTAGTAAGACTAAGAATAAAATTAATCAAACTTAACGATGCAACATAGGAACCGATATACCCTGTTGAATTAATGTTAATGGGTATTAAATAATCACAATCTTCACTAAACGGAGTTATTATATCATCAGCAAAGACTACGGTTTTTACTCCTTTTTTTTTGGCAAATTTAATTAACCTTATTGTTTCGTTTGTGTATCTTGGAAATGCAAAACTAATTAAAATATCCTTTTTTGTAATTGCCAGGCTTTGATCAAATAAACTACAATTTATATTGTTTAATATTTTTACGTTATTATCCATTATCATGTTTAAAGAAGTTCCAAAAAATATAGCTAAAGAAGCTGAGGTTCTTAGACCTAATATATAGATATTTCTTGCTTTTAAAATATCGTCAACTATATTTACTAAAGTGGAAACACTCGTGTTTCTCTTAGTATTCTTAATATTTTCTATGTCTTGATTGGTGGATTGTATATACAAAGATTCAAATTGCTCCACACCTTTTAGGTCCATACTTAAACCGGAAGTCTCTATTTTATCGACAAATCTAGCAGAAGTTATTTTTCTTTTAATCATGGCTTGGATATCTGACTGCATAAAGCCATATCCTTCGTACCCCAAGGCATTAGATAATCTTAAAACCGTTGATTGACTTGTACTAACTTTTACAGCAAGTTTAGCTGCTGACATAAAGCCCACTTCTATATAATTATCTAATATAAATTTAATAAGCTTCTTTTGCGTTGGATTTAATTTGTTGCTGTTTTTTTTTATTTTTTTTAAAAATTTTTCACCTTGTTCTTTCAATGTTAAATCCACTTCCTTTTGAAATGGTAATTTTCAGTTATTAATAAAATGTTATAATAAACCATTAAAGGCATTACTTATCTTGATTAATAAACTAAACTAATAATGCTTTTTATGCACCAATATATTATAATTGTTGCACTTTATACATCATAATATTATTATACGACATGAAATTTAAAAATCCTTCTTTTTTTCGAAAATAATTTAAAATATTCTTAAATTATCTAGTCATTTGTGGAATATTAACGTTCAAAAAATATTCTTAAGTAGAATTTTAATAATTAAAATAAGATGTTTCTAATAAACAAAAAAGGACAGAGTAAGAAAACAATATGATTATTTTCTTACTCTGTCCTTTTGCCTGAAAGTTTTAATACTTTTGGTATCTTACCTCTTCGGCTCTTTTTCTCTTTTTGTAAAAAAGAAAAGGTCTCTCCTGTTACCTTCATACAGGTTAT
>CAYTVM010000062.1:0-7873 GCA_964441685.1 uncultured Atribacterota bacterium
AAAAAGAATAGATATAAAAAATTGGAAAGAAATAGAAATAGAATATTTTGATAGAGAATTTACTGTAAAAGTACCAAATCATTGCGAAATATTAGAAATGAAATCAATAGTGCCTTTAAGTAATCCACAACAGAAAATAGAAGAAGCATTAGATAATCCTATTGCCAGTAAGACATTGGAGAAAATTATAAAAGATTTTCCAAAAGATCCAAACTGTATTACAGTGGCAATTTCAGTTTCAGATAATACCAGACCTGTACCTTATCATTGTGATAATAAAGAAGGCATCTTATTGCCGATTTTGAATAGATTGAAAACAAGTGGTGTAAATAAAGAAAATATCTTGATAATTGTTGGTTGTGGGACTCATCAGGCTACCACAAAACAATGGAAAAAAGATGCGTTTGGTACAGGTATAGTTCATGAATACAAAATAATTGACCATGATTGTTATTCTGAAGATTTAAACCCATTAGGTATAATTCAGGGTGTACCGGTAAAAGTAAATAAAGCTTTTTGTGATTCAGATATTCATATTATCACCGGTTTAGTAGAAACACATTTAATGGCAGGAGCTTCGGGAGGGAGAAAAGCCGTCTGTCCGGGGATGGTGAATATTGGAGCAACACAGGTATTTCATGGACCGGAATTTATGGAGAATAAAAATGCAGCGAATCTTGTTTTTAAGAAAAATCCTTGTCATGAATTTGCCTTGGAAGTTGCAAAAAGAACCCGCATCGATTTTAGTGTAAATGTAGTATTAAATGGAAATGCAAGGCTTTGTGGGGTCTTTGCAGGGGAGCTGGAAAAAGCTCACGAATTAGCAGTGGATAAAATTAGAGAATATACTCAGGTTGAAGTGGATAATGCCTATGATATTATACTAACTCACGGAGGGAAGGGTACAGTAAATCACTATCAGGCAATTAAAGCTGCTGAAGGAACAATTCCTGCAATTAAAGAGGGGAGTATTGTTATTCTGGTTGCTCACAATAATGATAGTGAGCCGATTGGGAGTGAATATTATAAAAAATTAATGCGTTTATTTGTGGAAAAAGGTCTGGGAAATTATCTCCCCATGATAAAAGATTCAAAATGGCAATTTACTCCCGATCAATGGGAAGCCCAAAAATGGGAACAATTTTTTATTAAAATTGGCGCTTTTGATAATTTAATTTACTGCACTACCAATATACCACCGAAAGATCTTGATTTACTTCCAGGGATCAGTGGATATACTTTAGTGGAAAAAACTTCACCAAAAATTGAAGAAATCGTACAAAATGCAGTGTTACATGCAATTCATAAAAAAGGTATAGATTCGAGGATGGCTTTTATAAAACAAGGATTTTATGTTGTTTTAAAAAAATCAAATTCTTAAACATTTTTCGGGTAAATTCTCAAAAAGGAGAGATTGAAATATTTAAGGAAAATAAAATATAATTTACCTAAATAAACTATTTTAGATTATTAATGAAAATTTAAATCAATATTATTAAACAATAATTTTATTTTGTCATTTAAGAAAGGAGCAATCTACATTGATAAAAAGAAAAATCATCATCATTAATCCCAAGGATAATGTTGCCACTGCTTTGGTGGATTTAAAAGCAGGTGAAGTATTAAGTAAGGAAATGGATGGTACCCGAGAAGACATCAAATTAAATCAAGATATTCCCTTCGGGCATAAAATCGGTATTCTGGAAATCCCTGCCGGTTCCCCGGTCATCAAATATGGTGAAACCATCGGTACGGCAAGTATGGCCATAAAGGTAGGCGACTATGTTCACATCCATAATGTGAAAAGCAACCGGGGAAGAGGAGACATTAAAGGGGGCGTCCTATGAGTTTTTTAGGTTTTCTCCGACCGGACGGCCAGGTGGGAATCAGAAACCACATCGGGATCGTCTCCACGGTAATCTGTGCCAATGATGTTTCTTTAAAGATTGCCCAACAGATAGAAGGGTCGGTGGCCTTTTTGCATGACCAGGGGTGCTGCCAGACCCCGATCGATTTAAATCAAGTCACCAAAACCTTGATCAACCTGGGCAGGAATCCCAATTTAGCCGGTGTCTTACTGGTCTCCCTGGGTTGTGAGTCTGTATTACTCGAAGAGATCAGAGAAAAGATCGCTGTATCCGGCAAGCCGGTCAAGACCTTGGGTATCCAGAAAATAGGCGGGATGCTGCCTGCCATTGCCGAAGGGTGTCGTATTACCCAGGAGATGGTCATCGAAGCCTCTACTCTCCGGCGGGAGACCTTTGATGATTCCCATCTATCTATCGGCGTCAAATGCGGTGCCTCGGATACCACCTCCGGACTCATTTCCAATCCTGCTGCTGGGGCGGCCTTTGACCTCATCTGTGATCATGGCGGAACCTGTGTCTTTGGAGAGACCACGGAATTCCTAGGAGCAGAACATATCTTGATGCGCCGGGCGGCCAATCCCCGGGTAGCCGAAAAGATTCAAAAGATTGTCACCCGGATGGAGAAAAGAGCCGAGATGATGGGAGTCGATATGCGTGGCGGACAGCCCACCACCGGCAACATCAAGGGCGGCCTGACCACCATCGAAGAGAAATCCCTGGGTGCCATCGTCAAAGGCGGTACCCGACTCATTAAAGATGTCTATGAATATGGAGACCAGATCACCGAAAAAGGACTCTTTGTGATGGATTCACCGGGAAGAGAACCGGAATTCCTCACCGGTATTGCAGCCACCGGAGTCCAGCTCATCATCTTTTCCACCGGCATTGGAGCCCCGCAAGGGTTTCCCTTTGTCCCGGTCTTAAAGATATCCGGAAACCCCCAGACCCAAAAATGCCTGGCCGGACATATTGATAAAGTGATACAACTGCCAGAAAAAGGCACAGACAGCCTGGCCCAGGCAGGACAAGACCTTTTTGAGGAAATCAAGGCCATTGCCTCCGGTAAAAAGACCAAAGCGGAAGTTCTGGGTTATGGCCAGTTTTCCAATATATTTACTGTTGGGCCGGTTATTTAGTAAAATGTAAGAAAAGATATTTAAATGAATGTAAAATGATTATTAATTTTTTAAAAAAAATGGAGGAGAATAAAATAATGGAAAATAGATATGCAAGTCATGTCGAAGATGCTAAACATTACACTACAGAAAGATTAAGAAGTGAATACTTAATAGAAAAAGTTTTTATTACAGAACAAATCAAAATGACATATAGCCATTTTGATAGAATAATTGTTGGAGGCGCCTATCCGAAAAATGAAAAACTAACTCTTGAAGCAGGTAAAGAAATTGCTGCTAATTATTTTTTAGAAAGAAGAGAAATTGGCATTATTAATATTGGGGGAAAAGGTATAGTTATAGTTGATGGAGAAAAAATCAATTTAGAGCCCAAAGATGGTTTATATATTGGAATGGGAGCCAAAGATATTATTTTTACAAGCGAAAACACCTCTTCTCCCGCAAAGTATTATTTTAATAGTGCACCTGCTCACAAATCCTATCCTACCGTGAAAGTGGTTGCAAGCGAAGCAAAGCCACAGCACTTGGGATCAATGGATAATTCTAATAAAAGAACAATTAATAAATATATCCATCCGGATGTGTGTAAAAGTTGTCAATTAGTAATGGGAATGACTATCTTGGAACCCCAAAATATTTGGAATACAATGCCTTGCCATATGCACGAAAGAAGAATGGAAGTATATTTTTATTTTAACCTTCCTGATGAAAATGTCGTCTTTCATTATATGGGAGATCCAAAAGAAACTAGACATATAATAGTAAGAAATGAACAGGCAGTTATTTCACCGAGTTGGTCAATACATTCTGGTGTAGGTACGAGTAACTATACCTTTATTTGGGGAATGGTAGGAGAAAATCAGACTTTTTCAGATATGGATGATGTTAAAATGGATAATTTAAAATAGGA
Source organism: uncultured Atribacterota bacterium (assembly GCA_964441685.1). GTDB lineage: Bacteria > Atribacterota > Phoenicimicrobiia > Phoenicimicrobiales > Phoenicimicrobiaceae > Sediminicultor. The sequence goes on from CAYTVM010000062.1 coordinate 3,915, forward strand.
GGTTATTAATTATGATTTTAGAAAAATTTAATTTAACAGGTAAGATCGCCATAGTAACAGGGTGTGCCAGTCCAATCGGTTTAGGTTTTGCTATGGCTGAGGGTTTAGCAGAAGCAGGGGCAGATATAGTTGGTGTTGACGTGAACGATATGAATATATTAAAAGAGCGTATAGAAAAAATCGGAAAGCAATTTTTACCTATCCATTTTAATTTAAGAGAAATAAAAAATATTTCTCAAATTGTTGAGAAAACAATTGATAAATTTGGTAAAGTTGACATTTTATTTAATAATGCTGGGACGATAAGACGTGCTCCGGCGTTAGATTTTTCTGAACAGGATTGGGATGATGTCATGAATATTAATATAAAAAGCTTATATTTCTTGTCACAGGCAGTTGCCAGACAATTCGTCGAACAAAAAAGTAAGGGGAAAATAATTAATACTGCATCAATGCTATCATATCAAGGAGGCATTTTAGTTCCGTCCTATACAGCAAGCAAGCACGCAGTGGCTGGTGTCACCAAAGCATTATGCAATGAGTGGGCAAAATATGGCATAAATGTTAACGCTATTGCTCCCGGTTATATGGCAACTGATAATACAGCGGCTCTCAGAGCAAATAAGGAGAGAAGTAAAGCTATTTTGGATAGGATACCAGCTGGACGCTGGGGGGAAAATTCAGATCTGCAAGGGGTGGCGGTATTTTTAGCTTCAACTGCATCAGATTATTTAAATGGATCAATTATACCGGTCGATGGAGGTTGGTTGTCTCGATAAAAAAACTTTAGTTATACAAGCGTAATAGAATATATAGTATTATTTTCGAAAGTTAAATAAAGGTGGAAAAAAAATAATTAAAGCTCATTGGTAAATTAAAGATAATTATTTATGAAAATTTATAATGAGATGATCGAAGCAATATTAGTTTTACCTTTTGAATCACTTAAATATAAATTCTTTATTTTTTTGATAATAAGAAATTTAAAAGAGAGATAAATATTATGAAAATAACCAATATAAGAGCTTTGGTGCTATCTTATGAATATAATGATGGCATTGCCGATGCTCTTAACTATTTTTCTAAACGTAACGCAGTAATTGTACTTCTTGATACCGATAAAGGCATTCAGGGTATAGGTGAATCAGCATGTTTTGGAGGACCACCAACCAGTACTAAATATTTAATAGAAAATGAACTTGCAAAATATGTTATTGGAGAAGATCCAACTAATGTTGAGCGAATTTGGCAAAAAATGTGGTATGGTTCCCGGCATCATGGTCGTAGAGGTTTAACCCAGGCTTGTATAAGTGGAATTGATATTGCATTATGGGATTTAATCGGCAAGCAGGCAAAGATGCCGCTTTATAGGCTTTGGGGAGGGTATACAAATAAACTCCAATCATATGCAAGTGCTGGATTTTACCAAAAAGGTAAAGGCCTCAAAGAATTAGCCAATGAAGTAGAAAACTATTTTGAAGAAGGTTTTAAGTTTATAAAAATAAAAGTAGGCCGAACTCCGGAGACAATGCTATGCCCCACAAGAAATATGCCCAAAGGTAATGCTTGTGTGGTAACCCTGGAAGAAGATTTAGCAAGAGTAGAAGCTTGTATAAAGATACTAAAAAATAGAGCTAAGCTTATAGTTGATGTCAATAATGCCTGGACACCATCTGTAGCTATAAAAATGGGTCGAGAATTCGAAAAGATGGGAGTTTACTGGATAGAGGAACCGGTTGCAATTGATGATATAAAGGGAAGTGCTGAGGTAGCCAGAGCCTTAGATATTCCTATTGCCGGCTATGAGTCGGAAAGTGGCTTATATGGATTTCGTGAACTAATAGAAAACCGTGCTATAGATATAGTACAGCCAGATGTTTGTTGGACAGGTGGATTTTCAGAGTGTTATCGTATTGCCGCTTTAGCGTCAGCATATAATCTGCCTGTAATACCTCATGTTTTTTCATCTGGAGTTAGCTTAATAGCAAACATGCATTTTATTGCTTCTATAAGCAATAGTCATCTTTTAGAATTTGATCGTAATCCATATCCATTGCGTGACGACCTATTGAGTGAAAAGGTAACGGTTGATTTTGATGCTTACGTAAATATTCCCGAAAAGCCTGGTCTTGGGATAGAATTGAATGAAAAAGTCGTTAAAAAATATTTGGTAGAATAACAATATCATAAATACATAATATTAAAAATTACAAATAATATAGGATATAAGAAAATTTCATTTAATTAAAGTAATATTTTTAAAATGATTTTAAATGAATCATAATGAAAAAAGGGGATCTTTTAATGAATAAAATTCTTAAGCAAAAAGGTGGTCTTCCAATTGCTGAAATTACCAGACTTACAAAAGGAGCAATCTCTGTCATGTTGGGTTTTGAATTTGCTCATCTAGGCATCAATGAGGACAATAAAGATAAAGCTTTTCATGCTAGCAACCTGCTCTCACATCTCTTTAATCTACCCTTGAAGGAAGGAACCAGCTCCTTCTTTGCCGGAGCAGCATTTGAAATCATGAAAAATAGAGGTTTGGGCAAGTATGGCCATATTGCCATAGCTACTAACAACATACATAGAGCGATAGCCTACTTGAAAATGAAGGGCATTGTCACCCTTCCGGAGACGGCCAAAGAAAAAGATGGTCAACTTAAAGTGATCTATCTCGATCAGGAAGTATCCGGATTTGCTATTCACCTTTCACAAAAGTAACTTTAATAAAGGAGAAAAAAATGTAAAAATATATAACTTTTGGTGAAATAATGTTAAGGTTAAAAATACCTGATTATGAAAAGTTTTTTTCAAATCCCTCTTTTAGAGGCAACCTTTGGAGGAGGCGAGGCAAATGTAGCAGTGGGATTAGCCCGATTCGGCTTGGAAGTAGCATACATTTCAGTGATTCCTGATAATCCTATTGGAAATGCTTGTATTAGAGAATTAAAAAAACATAATGTAAATACCTCTGAATTTGCCGTAGCTGCCTCTTGTCTTATGCATTCTATCCCTGGCGATCTACCTTTGATTTCAGTTGAGGAAGTAAAAAGCCTGACTGAGGAATCGGGATCAGGTAGAGTACAAAGGTAATACTATTGATATAATATTACGTATTATTATAAATATTATCTTTATTATCTAAAGATTAAAAGGAGAATACTATTAATCTAAAAATATTTTAATTTAAAGAAAAAAGACAGAAAGAGATATTATATTTAAATCTCAAACGTAAAAGTTTGAAATATTGTTAATTAATATGAATGTATCGAAAGGAGTGAAAAGATAAAAAATGTCTAAGATTATACTTATTACTGGTGCAAGTACAGGTTTGGGGGCAGCAACTGCCAGGCTATTAGCTCCCCAAAATAAAATTGTTGTACATTACAATAGTTCTAAAGAGTCAGCTGAGAAAGTTGCCAAAGATGTTGAGAAAAATGGTGGAGAAGCTTTTCTTATTCAAGAAGATTTAACTTCCGAAGAGGCTTGTATAAGATTGGTTAAAAAGGTTTCCGACAAATATTCTAAGCTTGATATTTTAATTAATAATGCCGGAGGTTTGATTCGTAGACAGGCTTCAGATGAGTTAGAATGGAAACTGATGATAGAAACTTTTTCCTTAAATACTTTTTCTACCATGAAGATATCATCTCTTTGTATTCCTTTGCTTAAAAAAGGAGAAGATCCAAATATTGTTAATATAAGTTCTATTGCAATGCGTACTGGAGCCCCTTCTGCAACAATTTATGGAGCCTGTAAGGGTGCGGTTGATTCTTTTACCAGAGGATTAGCTAATGAATTGGCTCCTGGAATTAGAGTAAATGCAATAGCTCCGGGAGTAATAGATACGCCATTTCATGAGAAAGTATCAACTCCGGAAAAAATGAAACAATTTAAGGAAGGTATTCCACTAAAAAAGATAGGAGAAGCAATTCATATAGCAAAAACAATAAAAT
>CAYTVM010000063.1:0-4326 GCA_964441685.1 uncultured Atribacterota bacterium
TTGATTCGTTCTTTTAAAGGTATAAAAATAATTTTATATTAAGATAATAATGAAGAAGATCGTTAATTTAAAATATTTAAACAAGGGAAATTAGAAAAATATGATTTATAAAGCTTTAGGAAAAACAGGATTAAAAGCATCTGTTATCGGCTTTGGTGCTTCTCCTTTAGGGGCAGAATTTGGTTCTATTGTACCGGAAGAGGGCAAACGAGCAGTAGACTACGCTATAGACCAAGGAATTAATTATTTCGACGTTTCTCCTTATTATGGAAGAACCTTAGCAGAGAAAAGATTGGGTGAATTTTTAAAGGGAAAGAGAGATCGGATTATTCTGGCTACTAAAGTAGGTCGATACGGTATCTCTCTTCCAGATGGATTCGATTTCTCTGCCCGGAGGGTTATAAAATCAGTTGAGGAAAGCCTTCAACGTCTAAAGACTGATTACATTGATGTATTTCAAATCCATGATATAGAATTTGGAAAAAAGAAGCAGATTATAGAAGAGACTCTACCGGCCATGCTTCAACTAAAAAAGAAAGGGAAAATTCGCTTTATTGGAATTACTGGTTATCCCTTAACACCACTTAAAGAGATAGTGGAAACTCAGGAGATCGATACTGTTCTTAGCTATTGTCGTTATAATTTACTGGATACGACTATGGATGATATTTTAACTCCAGTTGTAAAAAAGAAAAGGATAGGTTTGATTAATGCATCACCGTTACATATGCGTATTCTTACTGAAAAAGGAGCACCAGATTGGCATCCAGCTCCGGAAAAAGTGTTAAAAGGTGCAAAGGAGGCTATACAATTTTGTCAAGGAAGAAAGGTGAATATTTCTGATTTAGCTTTGCAATTTGCTTTTTCGAATAAATATGTGGCTATAACTTTGGTTGGTATGAGTAAAGTAAAGCATGTAAAAGCCAATCTTAATAATGTAGGAGTAAAACCAGATCCTGATTTACTAAAAAAAATTAGAGAAATAATCAAACCAGTTACCAATATTTACTGGAAGGAAGGTCTACCCGAAAATAATGATCCCAATGCCACAGAAAAACGGACTTGAGGAGTATAACTCAACAAAAAGATAAAAAAGAATCAATAATTATAAATAAAGTGAGTAAAATGATGGATAAAAAGAAGAGGTCATTTAGAGTAGACGCCCATCAACATTTTTGGATTTATAATCAGAAAGAGTATAAATGGATCGGTTTATCAATGAGGGAATTACAGAGAAATTTTCTCCCTTCTCACTTAAATAAAGAATTTAAAAAAAACGGTATTGATTTTTGTGTGTCGGTGCAAGCCCGGCAGACCTTACAAGAGACTAAATGGCTTTTGGAATTAGCTCAGAATAATTCTTTTATCAAAGGGATAGTAGGGTGGGTTGATCTTAAAAGCAATTTTGTGGAAAAAGATTTGGAACAATTTGCTGCTTATAAGAATTTTAAAGGAGTTCGTCATCTCTTGCAGGATGAAGATGATGACCGCTATATGCTTCAACCAGATTTTAAGCAAGGATTAAGAAAGTTAGAAAAATATGGTCTTACTTATGATATATTAATCTATCCCCGACAGATTAAATACGCTTGTGCCTTGGTTAGTGAGTTACCTCAACAAAAATTTATAGTAGATCATCTGGCCAAACCCTTAATCAAAGAAGGTAAAATTGAAGCATGGAAGAAAGATATGCAAGAATTAGCTAAAGCAGATAACGTGTTTTGTAAATTAAGTGGTATGGTTACAGAGGCTAATTGGAACAGTTGGAAGCAAGAAGATCTTGTACCTTATATGGAGACTCTTTTAGGAATATTTGGCCCGAATCGACTTTTATTTGGTAGTGATTGGCCGGTCTGTACAGTAGCCGCAAAATACGAACAAGTTTTAGGAATTGCGACTCATTTTATTCATTCACTTTCTCAAGCAGAACAAGCCCACATTATGGGCCAAAATGCTATAGAATTTTATAATTTAGAGGTATAGGAATTTACTATATGAAAGCAGTTAAAATAATAGAACCAGGTGTAGTAAACTTAGCAGAGATAGACAAACCTAAAGTAGGCGCTGAGGAAATTCTGATAAAATTAAAAGCATTAGGTCTTTGTGGTAGTGATCTTCAAACTTTTCGGGGGCAAAATAAGATGGTGAGCTATCCGCGTATTCCTGGTCACGAGATAGCGGGTAAAATTGTCCAGACCGGGGAAAATGTTCCTTCTGAGTTCCAGGTAGGTCGGCTTGTCACTGTTTCTCCTTATAGCTCCTGTGGAAAATGCGTGGCCTGCCAGCAAGGAAGAGTAAATTGTTGTCCTGATAATCAGACTTTAGGGGTACAAAGAGATGGAGCAGCTGTAGAATTTATTGTGTTACCTTATAAAAAGGTTTTTTTAGTAGGAAATTTACCAGAAGAGCAAATTGCTTGTATTGAACCCTTAAGTGTAGGATGGCATGCTACTAATCGGGCACAGGTAAGTTCAAAGGATATAGTATTAGTATTCGGTTGTGGAATGATTGGTTTAGGGGTTATTGCTGCCTCAGGATACAAAGGGGCTAAGGTAATTGCTGTTGATATTGATGATTTAAAATTAGAAAAAGCGAAAGCTTTAGGAGCAAATTATACAATTAACTCTCAAAAAGAAGATTTAGAGAAGAAGATTTTTCGTCTTACCAGCGGTCAGGGCGTGAATGTCGTTATTGAAGCAGTAGGCCTTTCGGAGACTTTTAAGAAGGCTATTGATTTGGTCTGTTTCTCAGGCAGAGTGGTTTATATTGGATATACTAAAGAGCCAGTTGAGTATGATACGAGTCTTTTCGTAAAGAAAGAGATAGACATAAGAGGCTCGAGGAATGCATTGGATGATGAGATTAAAGACGTCATTAAAATGGTGGAAAGTCAAAAAATTAAGATAGAAAATTTAATTACCCAAAATTACCTTCTTAAAAATTTAGGAGAGGCTCTTAGATTTTGGGATAAACATCCAGATAAGGTGACCAAAATAATTATTCACTTTTCTTAATTTAATTATAAAATATATAGTATGAGTATTTATTTAAATTTGACTAATTAAAATTATTCTTATTTGTCATTTTAAAAAATAGAAAAACGGAGAAAAAATTATGTTAAAGAATATTCCTCTCATTATTTCCCCAGAGCTAATGAAAACGCTAATGGAAATGGGCCACGGTGATGAAATAGTCATTGCTGATGGTAACTATCCTGCAGAATCTTCTGGAAATAAAGTCATTCGGGCTGATGGTCTTGGCATACCAGAATTGTTGAAAGCTATCCTTCAATTTTTCCCTCTGGATACTTATGCGGATATTAATGTAATCTATATGGATACTGGAAATGATGAAATACCCTCAATTTGGAATAAGTATCAAGAAATTTTAAAGAAATCTAAGGAAAATTTTAATATTGGAAAATTAGAAAGGTTTACATTCTATGAAAGAGCTTCCCAATCGTATTGTGTAGTAGCAAGCAGTGAGCAAGCTTTATATGCTAATATAATTTTGAAAAAGGGAGTGATAAAATAGACTTCAATAGAAATTTGATTATTCAATCAATTAATCCATTTTAAGAGGAGTAATAATCTCGATATTCTTTTTTTTTAACATATCGTGATATTCATTTGGCAATGGCTTGTCCGTTATAACCGCATCTAAGTTTTCAATACTCGTTGTCCGGAAAACTGAAGCCTTATTAAATTTACTGGAATCTACCAGAAGATAATGAAGCCTGGAATTTTCGAACATTTTTACTTTAATATTTCCTTCCATGACATTAGATTCATAGATACCTTTTGTATCTAACATCGTGCAGGAGAAGAAGAATTTAGTAACCTTTATATGTGATAACATTTTTTCTGCCAGTGGGCCAATCGTTGAGAAGTAGCCATGTCTTATGTTACCTCCAATAAGAACCAAGTCTATTTTATACATGCTCATTAACTCAACTGCCATGTATATATTATTGGTTATAATATGCAGGTTATGAGAGGAGAGGGCTAATGTACGAGCAAATTCGTAGCAAGTTGTGCTGGTATCTAAAAAGATCGTATCTCCTGATTGTACAAATTTTTTGGCTAATTCTGCTATCATTCTTTTTTGTTCGAGATTGGTATTAAGTCTTTCATGAAATCTTTTATCGTAATCCCGAGCTATTTTAATGGTGCTATACTCTTTTATTATAGCTCTTTGGTCTGCTAATTTTTTAAGATCTCTCCTAATGGTAACCAGGGAAACATTCATTTTTTCAGCAAGTTCTACGGGAGAGATAAAATTACTATTTTGGATTAAATCTAACATTTTTTCAAGTCGCTCTGCTTT
>CAYTVM010000063.1:4426-7858 GCA_964441685.1 uncultured Atribacterota bacterium
AATGTCAATATATGAAAACATCTTGATAAAATATCTTGACAAAAAGATGAGAATTAGATATGATATTATCAAATAGTTTTCATTTTATCTAAAAAAGGAGGTAAATAAAATGAAAAAACAAAAATTTATATTGATGATAGTTTTAATCGCAATTTTTATCTCATCTGTGGTTTCTTTTGCAGTAGCACAAGAAAATGTCCGAATTGCTATGTTAGTTAAAAACTTGGGGAATGCTTTTTTTGAAGCTTGTAGAGATGGGGGTTTAGAAGCATCGAAAGAACTTGGTGGAATTGAATTTATTTTTCAAGGACCCACCACACCAACCGCTGAGGGTCAGATAGAAATTATTGACTCTCTTATTGCTCAAAAAGTAAATGCAATTGTCATTTCAGCAAATGATGTAGATGCTCTGGTTCCTGTTTGTAAAAGAGCAATGCAGAGCGGAATTACAGTCATTTCCTTTGATTCAGGAATTGCACCAGAAGGTCGAATACTTCACTTAGCTCCTTCCAGCAGTGAGTTTATTGGCAGAAGCCAGGTAAAAATGTTGGCAAATTTAATTGACTACAAGGGTGAAATTGCTATTTTAAGTGCTTCTTCTCAGGCTACCAATCAAAACACCTGGATTGAATGGATGAAAGAAGAGCTGAAAGAACCTGCTTACAAAGATATGAGTTTGGTTGCAGTGGTATATGGCGATGATCTTTCTGACAAGAGTTACCGGGAAGCAACGGGGTTATTTAAATCTTATCCTAATTTAAGAGGGATTATTTCACCGACAACTGTTGGTATTGCAGCGTGTGGGAAGGCGTTAGAAGATGCTGGAAAATCAGGAAAGATTGAACTCACCGGTCTTGGTTTACCCTCTGAAATGAAGCAATATATCAAAAACGGTACTTGCCGACAAATGTCTCTTTGGAACCCCATTGATTTAGGATATTCATCAACTTATATTGCCTATAAATTGGTTAAGGGTGAATTTCAGGGTAAAGAAGGGGAAGTAATGAAGGTCGGTAGAATGGGAGAAATTAAAATAGGCCCAGGCAACGAAGCAGTTATGGGCGAGCCATATATATTTGAAAAAGATAATATAGATAAATTTGCTGAGATTTATTAACGGTTTACGATTTGAATTAAAAAAATCTATTTGGTAAAGCGGGATTAATCATATCCCGCTTTACTTATAAATACCTCAAAACAAAAGAGGAATTTTGATTTAATGAATAATTGCATTATTAAAATGAAGGGGATTAAAAAATATTTTTATGGTGTTAAAGCACTTGATGGCGTAGATTTTCAAGTAAGAACTGGTGAAGTACATGCTCTTATAGGTGAAAATGGGGCTGGAAAATCTACTCTGGTAAAGATTTTAACCGGTGTATATCAACCTACCGCTGGAATTATTATTCTTAACGATAAACCTACTCAATTTCCATCTCCCCAAGTCTCGCAAAAAGCCGGGATATCCGCCATACACCAGGAAGCTACAATGTTCCCCGATCTCTCCGTTATGGAAAATATATTCATGGGCCATCATATTAGAAATAAATCCAACAGTCTGCTTTCCTGGAGAGAAATGAAAGATAAAACCCGGATACTTCTTGATAAGCTTGAATTAGATATTCGTCCTGATACCAAAGTAAGGAATCTAAGTATAGCTCAAAGGCATATGGTAGAAATTGCCAAAGCACTCTCACTGGATGCAAAAATAGTCATTATGGATGAGCCAACCTCTGCTCTTACTCTTAAGGAGGTTGAGTATTTATATAAAATTATTAGAAAATTGAAATCAGAAGGAAAAGCCATCATCTTTATTTCTCATAAATTTGAAGAAGTGTTTGAAATTGCGGATTATTTTACCGTACTGAGAGATGGGAAGTATGTCGGAGAAGGGACAATTGCCGATATTACCGTAGATAAAATTGTGCAAATGGTGATTGGCCGTAGTCTTGAACAGATGTATCCGAAATTAGAAACAGAGGAAGGTAACATTATCCTGAAAGTTGAAAATCTTAGCAAGATAGGTGTATTTAAAAACATATCTTTTGACTTGCATAAAGGGGAAATACTGGGATTTTTTGGATTGGTGGGAGCGGGAAGGTCAGAAGTAATGCAAACCATTTTTGGAATTGATACGAAAACCTCAGGAGATGTTTTTATTAATGGAGAAAAAGTTAATATCACCAATCCTTCTGATGCAATGAATCATGGCCTTGCTTATCTCCCCGAAGACCGACAGATACAAGGTGCTATTTTAGCTATGAATATTCGGGAGAATATTACCTTACCTATAATAGACGGAATAAGTAGATATATTTTTCTGGATCGTAATAGGGAATTTGAAATTACCGATGAATATGGAAAAAATATAGAAATAAAAGCTTCAAGTTGGGAACAGTTGGTAGAGGATCTCTCAGGAGGCAATCAACAGAAAGTAGTGTTTGCTAAATGGATTGCTACCAAGCCGCAAATATTAATTATGGATGAACCAACCAAAGGAATTGATGTGGCAACCAAAGCTACGGTACATAATTTTATTTCTGAACTCGCAAAAAAAGGTATAGCAATCATCCTTGTTTCCTCTGAACTTCCTGAAATTCTCGGTATGTCTAATCATGTTATCGTAATGCATGAGGGGGTTATAACTGCTAAGTTTACTCGCGAAGAAACAAATTCTAAAAAAATAATTAGAGCTGCAATTGGCAGTATTTAAAAATGAGGCAATTCTAAAATGAGGGATTTATTTAGGAAAAGAGAATTTAATCTTTTTATTTTTATTTTATTTATCATATTTGGGGTTAGTTTGAGAACCCCTAGTTTTTTATATATTAATAACTTTGTTGATATTTTGAATGATACTGCTATTCTGTCTATGGTTGCCATTGGACAACTTATGATTATTGTAACGGGGGGCATAGATTTATCTGTCGGTTCCAGTATCGCTTTAAGCGGTATGAGTGTGGCACTTTTAAATCAATATCATCCTGGCATTCCTATCTTTATCATTATTTTAATTTCAATAGTCATCGGACTCCTGCTTGGTTCGATAAATGGCTTATTGGTTTCCCAGGCCAAGATACCACCTATCATCACTACTCTGGGAACTATGAGTATATATAGAGGATTGGTATTTGTGCTTTGTAAAGGAACTTGGGTTAGTGCTCATGAGATGACTGAGGTTTTTCGGGGGTTCCCCAGAAGAAGTTTTTTGGGTATATCCAGTCTTATATATATTTCGATAATAATAGTAATATTATTTTTAATTTTTTTAAATTTAACGAGAACCGGAAGAGAGATTTACGGGGTAGGCGGCAATAAGATAGCCTCTCAATATGTGGGCATTAACCTGAAGAAAATTCAATATATTGTCTTTACCTTATGTGGAGGAATTACTGGTCTTGCCGGATTTCTCTGGGTTGCCCGTTATGCCGC
>CAYTVM010000064.1:0-7747 GCA_964441685.1 uncultured Atribacterota bacterium
GTTCATCCTTCTTTAAAAGAACCGATGACTTTTAATTTTGAAATATATGGAGAGCGTATTGAAAAGGTAAATTTAGCACCCGGGGACAATCATCGAGGGATAGAATTCATGGGCATGCAGAGGAATCCCATTCAAATTATTTATTTAGCAGAGAGAATATGTGGAATCTGTTCTGCTGCTCACCCTTTTGCCTTTTGCCAAGCAGTAGAAAATGCGGCTGGTATTGAAGTTCCTGAAAGAGGCCAATATATTCGAGTCATTATTGCTGAATTAGAAAGAATTCATTCTCATATTTTATGGGCTGGAGTTGCTGCCCATGAATTAGGTTTTGATTCTGTTTTGTATCTATCCTGGAAAGCCAGAGAAGAAGTATTAGACCTTTTAGAATACCTTACCGGGAATAGGATTAATTATGGAGTATTTATGATAGGAGGAGTAAGAAGAAATATTAGCGAAGAACAGATTCCCCGAATTCGTAAAACTTTAGAATATTATAAGGATATCTACGGAAAAATTGAGGATATATTTTTAAATGATCCCACTATTGCTTTAAGAACAAAAAATGTCGGTGTTTTAACCAAAGAAGATGCCCTCCGCTTATGTGCAGTAGGGCCTACTACCAGAGCATCTGGGATAAAAAAGGATGTAAGGCAGGATCAACCTTATTCAGCCTATGCCGATTTGGAAGTGAAAGCCATTACTCCGGATGTATTTTCTGGAGAAATAAATGGTGATGTCTATGATCGGATAATTGTTAGATTATTAGAAGTGGTACAATCAGTACAAATTATTGAACAATGTTTAGAAAAAATGCCTTCAGGTGAAATTATCGCAGAGAAAAAACTGACTAAATTACTAAATCAATTAAAGAAAGCAAAAGGTGAAGGAATTGGAAGGCATGAAGCCCCTCGCGGTGAAGTATTCCATTATGTAAAATTAGCAGAAGCAGAAGTGCCGGAAGTCTGGAAAGCTCGTGCGCCTACCTATAATAATTTAATGACCTGGGTTCCCATGCTTCTTGGTCAGCAAATAGCTGATATACCTATTGTAATAGCTTCTATTGATCCTTGCATTGCTTGCATGGATAGAGTGACTATTTTAAATAAAAATAATGATCAAAGAGATGTGTTAACTAAGAAAGATCTACATGAATTAAGTGTGCAAAAGACAAGGAGGATTACTCCATGACCATGATAAGCTTATTTGGAATATTATTGAAGGTATTAGGAGCAATTATCATTGCTTTTTTAGGAATAGTAATAGGTTTGTATTATAAAGGTATTGACAGAAAATTAGCGGCAAGGATGCAGGCTCGCGTTGGTCCGCCTATCAGGCAGCCTTTTATGGATTTCTTTAAATTAATGATTAAAGAAAATATTATACCACAAAACGCAGTTTCCTGGATATTTAATGGAGCGCCAATAATGGCTTTGGTTTCTTCTATGACTATCTTATTGTATTTGCCTGTAGGAAATATTCCTCCCCTATTAAATGGATACGGAGATATTGTGCTCATTATTTACCTATTAACTCTACCGGCTATTGGCATGGTAGTAGGTGGTTTCGCTTCTGGTTCTCCTTATGCCAATGTGGGAGCGCAAAGAGAGATGGTTATGATGATGAGTTATGAACTTCCCTTGGTTACTACCGTTATTGCATTAGGTTGGAAATTAAACCAGGTTTACCCTCATCTTAATATCTTTTCTTTGACTGTAATCAATGCCCATCCTATTTGGGGATTAGTAGGCCCACTAGGTTTTATTGGCGCGATTTTACTATTTATTACTCTTGCAGCTGTTACACCGGGCGAACTTTCTAAAATACCTTTTGATGCACCAGAAGCTGAAACAGAATTAGCTGGAGGAATATTGGTTGAATATTCAGGAAGGAATCTTGCTTTATTTGGTTTAACTGATGCTGTAAAAACGATAGTAATGACTTCCTTAACTGTGGCTTTATTCTTTCCGTACAATATATCTCACTTACTTGCCTTAAGTGGAGTATTTGCTCTAATAGTTGATGTGTTATTCTTTTTGGTAAAAATATTTTTAGTCATGTTTTTTGAAGTAACTTTTATTCGAGTTGCGGTCGCGCGTTTAAAAATAGACCAGGTTTCTTTTGCTTACTGGATTCCGGTATCAATTATAGGTTTTCTTGGCTTGATATTCATTGTTTTAGATACTATTATAGTTTGAGGTGATAAAATGGCAACACCAATGGGATTTGAACTGTTAAAACAGTTATTTAAAAAACCAGCTACCAATCTATTTCCGGTTACTTATTGCCCTGATTCGATATTAAAATTATTGGGAAAAATTGAAAAGGGAGAAGCAAAAATAAACCCCCCCGTGGAAATACCTAAAAATTTTAAAGGGAAGATTGTTTATGATAGGGATAAATGCATAGGATGTAAATTGTGCATTAAAGTATGTCCTGCTGAAGCCATTGAGTTTATTCCTGATAAAAAGAAGATTAAAATCCATATCGATCATTGTATCTTCTGTTCTCAATGTAACGATATCTGTCCGGTAGAATGTCTGAGTATGAGTGAAGAATTTCTTCTTGCGGATACAGATAGGTTATCGTCTAAATTAATTGTAGAATGATTGATGAAAATAAATAATAGAAAATCATAGTCCTATATTTTTTTAAGAAGTAGAAAATTTTTATCTTTCAATATTCTGATTATTTCTTCAGAACTCTTTAAAACTTCGGGACTAAGAGAATTGGAATAGCTAATAATTTTAGGCTGAATGCCGATAAAAATAAGTTCTTGAGTGTGCTCTTTCAGATAAGATATTAAAAAGGATAAAGGCATACTGTGGGTAGTGAGATGCAGGGCTTTAATTCTATCGGGGGAAATTACTCTAAACTCGCCAGATTTAAGGTCCATCTCCACAGCGTCGATAAGTACTACGAGATCAGGCCTATTTTTTTTTATGATTGAGGTAAAATTTTCAGGAACAACCCCACAGTCTATAGAAAGCCAATCATGATCTTTAAAACTTTGAGCGATAAAGGAACCTATTCCATCATCACCTCGAAGTATGTTTCCAATGCCCATTAAAATGTACTTTTTTGAATTCATATTTATTCCTTTAAATTTATCAATTTACCGATTAGCCAATTACCCAATTAATCAATAGAAGGATTGGTAAATTGGCTAATTGATTAATTAATCATTAATATGTTATCATAATAAAAAATATTTAACAAATTGAATAATATATAGATAAAAAAAGAAGAATTTTGAAAAATTTTGTGGAATAATTAAAGTATATTAGTATATAATATAAAAAATAAGATATATACTTTTATCTATTTAAAAGTTAGTATAGGGGTATAATTTATTATGAGAAAAGCGAGTAGGATTTATAAGAGGAAGAATAGAAGTAATCTGGAAACTTTTATTATCTTGATAGGTGCAATAATAATATTGGGTGTAGCTTTTAATTTAGCCAGAGATAGGAGTTATATTCCTCCTGAAGAGCCGACAATTGTGGAAGAGGAAAAAGCAGAATCTCTTGCTATAGAATCACCTGTTGCGTTACCTCAAAAAGAAGCCGGGGTAAAGGTCGAAGAAAAAGAGAAATCTCCTGAAGAAGAAATAGTAAAAGAGGTTACTTCGGAAGAGAAGCCGCCAGTTACTGTGCCAAGCGTGACTACAACTGTTAAAGTGGAACCAGAAGTGACAGTAGTTGAGGAGTCTGAAATAGTTTCAGACAAGAAGATGTATACTATTCAGGTAGGAGCTTTTTCAAAAGAAATGGGTGCCCAGGATTTAGTTAAAGAAATAAGAGATAAAGGATTCCAGGCTGATGTAATTAAAGGAAAAACTCTTTACAAAGTTCAAGTAGGGGAATTTAAAAGTTCGCAAGAGGCCAATACTATTTCAGAGAAATTGAAGAAATTAGGTTATGAAATATGGATAACAACTAGATAAGAAAAGGAAACATAGGTTGAAGAATAAGAACATTCCTTCTATCGCTATCAATCGTTTATCTATTTACCATAGATGTTTGGAAAAAATTTTAGAAACAGAAAAAGGGAAAGAGTTAGAATTTATTTCTTCATCTAAAATTGCGGAAATAACCGGAATAAATTCAGCACAAATTCGTAAAGACCTGGCTTATTTCGGAGAATTCGGTAAAAGAGGACGCGGGTATCCTTTAATAAATTTTAGCAGAGAATTAAAAAAGATATTAGGATTAGATAAAAAGTGGTCAGTTATTATTGCCGGAGCAGGGAATTTAGGTAAGGCCTTAGTAAATTATAGAGGTTTTTTAAAAAAAGGCTTTATCATCAAGGGAATTTTTGATAATAATCCCTCAAAAATTGGCAAGAAACTTGGCCATATTTTTATTTACGATATAAAGGAGATGGAAAAGTTTATACAGGCGAAAAATATAAATATTGGGATATTAGTGGTACCCGCTGATTCAGCCCAGGAAGTGGCGAATAAAATGGTTGTAGGTGGGATTAAAGCTATTTTAAATTTTGCCCCCATCCATATTGCTTTGCCCTCGGAAATTAAAATACACAATGTAGACTTATCTGTTGAATTTGAAGGGTTGACATACTATTTAAACTTGTGATAAAATCTTTTGTAATATTTGTGATTTATTTCACAATTAATGAAAAAAGTAAAAAACGTATTTAACATAATGTTAAACAAAATAATAGAAAATAATATATTTTAACACATTGAGAAGGTGAGCTATTATGAAAGTGAAAGATTTAATTCGTATTTTAGATGCGGAAGTTTTATGCGGTGAAGATTTTTTAGATCAAGAAATCACAGATTTTGGTGCATGCGATCTTTTAAGTGATATCTTAGCCTATTCCAGGGATGAATATGTACTCTTAACTGGTTTAACCTCTTCACAGGTTGTTCGTACAGCCGAATTAACCGGGGCAATTGCTATTATTTTTGTACGAGGTAAGCTACCCCCTCAAGAAGCAATCGGTTTAGCCAAATCTCATCATATTCCTCTTTTAAAGACAGATAACCTGATGTTTATCTCTTGTAAAAAAATTGTTAAGGAATTAATAAAAGAAGAAAGAATAAATGAGCGCTAATTATTCCAAAGAGAAGTTAACCTTAGTTAATGAGTTGATTTACGAAATTAAAGTTAAGGAAGCTATGTCTAAGAAAGTAGTCTTTTTTAAAGAGAATACTACCTTCAGAGAAATTCAGTTAAAACTTAAGGAAAAAAAAATTTCTGGAGTACCTATTCTTGACAACGTAAAAAATATTGTAGGCATCGTAACTATCGATGATATTATTACTGCCTTTGATAAGGGTTATGTAGATAAAAAAATTACTGATTATATGAGTAGAGATGTAATTACCATAGCTCAAAATATTTCAGTAGTTTCAGCGATTAATAGATTAGAAAAATTTAAGGTAGGACGGCTTCCGGTTACCGAATCTTCAGATAGTAAAAGAATTGTTGGTGTAATAACCCTGAGTGATATTTTAAATAGATTGTTAGTTGTGGTACAATCGATTGCCGAAAAGGTGATAGATAAAGAAATAAAAAACACTCAAATTTCTCATGATTTAATGAAAAGTATTGCAGAAAAACCGCTTCGGTTTGAAGTTAAGGGAGATGATTTTAACAATGCCGGTAGAGTGGCGAGTATAACTAAAAAATATTTTCAGAACCTGGGAGTTAGCAAAGAAATTATTCGCAGGATTGCCATTGTTTGTTATGAAGCCGAGATGAATATTTGTCTTCATTCCTTGGGGGGAAGTATAGCTGTTGAGGTAAATAATAATAATGCGATAATTTATGCTCATGATAAAGGTCCTGGGATTCCGGATGTTGAGCTTGCCTTAAAACCGGGATTTACCACAGCATCGGAAAAGATAAGAGCTTTGGGTTTTGGGGCCGGAATGGGACTTCCCAATATAAAACATTATGCCGATAAATTAGAGATAAAATCTTCTTTACAGACCGGAACAGAATTAAAAGCAATAATTAATTTAGGAGTAAAAAAATGAAATTAAGTAAAATAATTGATAAATGCCGATTGGAAAAGATTGTTTTTTGTACTGACTGCGAAGTTGAAAACGGTTATTGTGGAGATTTGATGTCTGATGTTATGGCTCATGCTGAAGCAGAATGTATCTGGATTACTATCCAGGCGCACAAGAATAGTATAGCGGTCGCCCTTATCAAAGATATTAAATCTATCGTGTTTACCAATAATGTAATGGTTGAGAACGAGGTCATTAAAAAAGCTGAAGAAGAAAAGATTAATTTACTCCGAACCAATAAAGATTCTTTTACCGTGTGTGGAGAAATATATGGTTTGATGGAGGCTGAAACTGCAAAGGATTGATTTACATATCCATTCTGCTCTTTCAGCTTGTGCTGATGATATGATGTCACCTCAGCTCATTTTAGAGCAGGCTGTTCAGAAAGAGCTTGATCTTATATCTATTACTGATCATAATACTGTTCAGCATTCAATTTTAGCTTGTAAGCTGAGCGAAGATATGTCTATTCAAGTCATTCCAGGGGTGGAATTGACCAGTAGAGAAGAAGTTCATCTCTTAGCTTATTTTTCCAACATTGAAGCGCTTTTAAAAATGGGGAAAGAAATAGATAAATACTTACCCGGGAAGAAGAATAATTCAAGAGTTTTTGGAAACCAGCTATATTATGACTTAAATAGCGAAATTATAGGAATTGACGATACCTTAAGACAGGTAGCTTTAAATATAGGATTAGATAGTTTGATAGGTTTTGTACATAGCGTAGAAGGAATTGCCGTTCCTGCCCATATTGATAAAAATAGATTTAGTTTGCTTAGCCAATTAGGGTTTTTGGATCAAGAAGCCGATTATGATGCTGTAGAAGTTTCTAAATTTAAATGGAGAAAAGAAAAATTTCAGTTAGGCAATTTCTGGAGCGGTTTTCCGGTAATAGCCGGTTCGGATAGTCATGGCGTTGAGGATATTGGGCTCTTTTATATGGAAGATAACCAGGAAGAGATTAAGAATTTTATATCTTTAAAAGATTTTTTAAAAAGAAGTAAAAAGCAATGAAAGATTTAGCGGACCATTTATTTGATATTTTAGAAAATTCTGTAAAAGCTGGAGCCATAGAGGTCAAAATAACCTTGGAAATTAAAGATAAACTTTTTTTTTGTAAGATAGAAGATAATGGCAGTGGAATCAAAGATGAAGACGTTACTGATCCTTTCGTAACCTCACGGAAGACAAGGAAGGTTGGTTTGGGGCTCCCTCTTTTAAAGAGAGCAGCAGAAAGCACCGGTGGTTTTCTTAAAATATATAATTCAGAAAAAGTCGGGGTAATTTTAGAATTCAAAATAGACATTACTCATATTGATGCTAAACCTTTTGGAGATATAGCCAGAACTTTTATTGATGCTATCTACAGTTGGCCCGAGGTTAGTTTTGACATTTTTGTTCAGAAGGAGAGCAATAAAAAGATATCTATTTTTAGTAGCAAGAAGATTAGAGAAATTGTTAGTTATTCTGAGATACAACAGAAAGAAGTTCGCGATTTTATTTATAATTCAATAGAGCGTGAGCTAAAAAAAATTGGCATTGATTCCCAATTCGGGATATTTTAAGTTTATAAGAACTTTTAGAAACTTTTTTCTAAACAGAATGATATATTTAAATAATCACTGTTTAATAATATAAAAATGAGGGAGAAGAAGATGAAGAATTTAGAGGAACTAAAAAAAATTAGAGAGAGAGTAAGAAAAG
>CAYTVM010000065.1:0-7723 GCA_964441685.1 uncultured Atribacterota bacterium
GTTGTTGTTACCCACAGTAATATATTACCGGCACTGGTTTATATCATGGTTGGTCTTCTTCTTTTGATGGTATTTAAAGAGCCTCTATCTAACAAGTTCACCCATGCCGATAAACTCTACAGAGAATCGCCGGCTAATTATTATATAGAAGAGGGGTTTGGAGTCATAGAGACTCTTCTTTCCATGCTTTCCAACACGATATCCTTTATCAGAGTGGGAGCTTTTGCTTTGAACCATGTGGGACTTTATATAGCCTTTGCCACCTTAGCCAGGATGATGAGCACCTCATGGGAAAATCTGTCAGTATTAGTATTAGGAAATGTGGTCATTATCGTTTTAGAAGGACTGATAGTGTTCATTCAGACTTTAAGACTGGAATATTACGAGCTCTTTACCAAATATTACCGGGGGGATGGTATAGAATATGACCCGGTAAAAATAAAAGATATATCATCTGTCGGCAGGGAAATAAGTTTATATCATAAAAAGGTTATTTCCCTTGGTATTGCGAAATATAACTTTACAACATTATAAATTTGAAATGGGGGTTTTAAGAATGTTTGCAGTATTGTTTATTGCTATGGCCATCTCGGGATTGACCGTGGCCGCAGGGTTCTATATTTATATAAAGAAAGATAAAACTAATTTAAAAAGGATTAGAAAATTAGTAAAAGCGGGTGTATTGACTTATGTTGCACTGGTAGCGGTTTTCCTATTTTTCTTAATACCGGATATCGCTAATGCTGAATCTTCGACAAATTCTTCATCGGGAATGGGATTTTTAGCAGCAGCACTTTCCACCGGACTTGCCACGATTGGTGCAGGTTATGCAGTGGGTGCCGTAGGTTCCTCGGCCCTGGGGGCTGTTTCAGAGGACCCAAATATTCTGGGTAAAACTCTAATATTTGTGGGCTTAGCCGAAGGTATTGCCATATATGGACTGATTGTTTCAATCATGATACTGGGTAGACTGTAGAGGGATTCATATGAAGGTCTTTATGCTAAGCGACAATACCCATACCTTGACCGGTATGAGGTTATCCGGTGTAGAAGGAGTGGTAGTCCACGAAAAGGAAGACATATTGAAAGAATTAGCAAAGATAAAGGAAAAGCGGGATATAGGAATTCTACTCATAACCGAGTTATTAGCGGAAAGGGTTCAGCTGGAACTAAACGAAATGAAGCTTTCTCGCAGCCTTCCCATAATAGTTGAGATTCCCGACAGGCACGGCACCAGGCGGCCTCCCGACTTTTTAACCAGGTATATAAGAGAATCCATAGGACTTAAGATTTGAGGAGACTAGAATATCATGCCTAATACTATAGAAGATAAAATTTCTCTTTTCACGAAGATGGTTACAGAAAAAATAGAATTTGACTTTCAGCAAAAACAAAAAAAGCTGGTGGAAAGTTATGAGGACCGAAAAACTACTATGATAAAGGATAACGAAGACAGAAAAAGGACTGTAGTTGATAGAGCCAAAAAAGATGCAGAAACTAAAAAGCAGCAAATGCTTTTAAAAACCCAATCTGCCATGCACCTGGCAGTGTTGAAAAAGAAGCAGGAATTTGCAGATAAGATCATGGATGAAGTGAAGAAAAGAGCCGGGATTTTTGTTGGCACAGCAGACTATGTGAAATTTTTAAAGGAAGCCATAAAGCAAGTATTGTCCAAGTTTTCTGCTGATCAGTTTATAAATTTTAGCTTCAGCAGGGATGACCTTAAAAATAATCAAAAAGTTATTTTAAGTACCATCAAGTCCTTTCGGGATGAGGCTACCTATAAAATTGAGACCGTTGACAGCCTGATCGGTGGAGTTTTTGTAAAAAGTGGCGATGGCAGGCTGGAAATAGATTTCACTATAAATACTATTCTGGGAGAGAGCAACCAGCTGATTGGAGAAATCCTGTATTTGTGGTTAAATAAGGAGTGATAAAATGGTAGGTCAGGGGAAAATTATATACATTAATGGCCCTGTGGTGAGGGCCGACCATATGGAAGATTTCATGGTGCGAGAAATGGTGATGGTGGGTGAAAAAAAACTTATAGGTGAAGTCATTTCTCTGGAAAATGATCTGGGTACCATCCAGGTATATGAAGAGACATCAGGCCTCAAAATGGGAGAAAAGGTGTATGGCACTGGAAAACCCCTTTCCTTAAAGCTAGGGCCGGGAATTATCGGCAATATCTTTGATGGTATCGAGAGGCCCCTTTCCAAGATATATGATTCGGGATTTAAATTTATCCCTGAGGGCATAGGCCTCGTATCCCTAGACGAGAAAAAGTCCTGGGATGCGGAGATTCTGGTAAAATCGGGAGATATTTTAAAATCCGGCGAGGTTTTTGCGAAAATTCAGGAGACAACTATGATAGTTCACAAAGTCATGGTTCCTCCAGGGATAAAGGGTAAAGTAGTAAGTACGGTAAAAAGCGGTTCTTACACCATTCAGGATACCCTGGTTGTTTTGGATGAAGATGGTAAAAAGTATGAACTAAAAATGTGTCAGGAATGGCCTGTAAGACAACCAAGACCCGTAGTTCAAAGAATGCCTATAGACAAATTACTGGTGACCGGGCAGAGGGTCATTGACACTTTCTTCCCCCTGGCTAAAGGTGGTACAGCTGCTATTCCTGGAGGATTTGGCACCGGCAAGACCGTCGAACAGCACCAGCTAGCAAAGTGGAGCGATGCTGACATCATTGTTTATATAGGTTGTGGTGAGCGCGGCAACGAAATGACCGAAGTTCTGGAAGATTTTCCTAAACTTAAAGATCCTAATACAGACAATCCTTTGATGGACCGAACCGCACTAATAGCCAATACCTCTAATATGCCGGTGGCAGCCCGGGAAGCTTCCATATATACTGGTATTACCATAGCTGAATACTTTAGGGATATGGGATACAATGTAGCGGTTATGGCTGATTCTACTTCCAGGTGGGCTGAAGCCCTGAGAGAAATTTCCGGTAGACTTGAGGAGATGCCTGCCGAAGAAGGTTATCCCGCATATCTTGCCTCTAGGTTGGCAGCATTTTATGAGAGGGCAGGATATGTCAAAAATCTCAACGGTACTGAGGGATCTATTACCGTAATTGGAGCGGTTTCTCCGGCCGGCGGGGACTTTTCAGAACCGGTTACCAAATCCACCAAGAGGATCGTGGGGGCTTTTCTGGCACTGGACCGAGAACTGGCTCATGCCAGGCATTTTCCCTCCATAAACTGGCTTTCATCTTACAGCAGCTATATTCCCATGCTGAAAGATTGGTATAAAGAAAAGATAGAATCGGACATGATGGACCTCAGATCTAAAATGATGGGGATCCTTCAGGAAGAGGACAAGCTCATGGATATTGTAAAATTGGTAGGAGAGGATGTATTGCCCGATGACCAAAGGGTTATACTGGAGATAGCCAGAGTCATAAAGACTGGATATCTCCAGCAAAATGCCTTTGACCCGCAGGATTTCTATGTGACTCTTTCCCGTCAGTATAGTATGCTCAAGGTTATTAACCAGCTTTATGAGAGGGCATATTCCTGCGTAAAAAAGGGCATACCCTTTTCCAAAGTTAAAGATGAGAAAATTATTTCCGATGTCATCACGATGAAAAACAACGTTACTGAAGAAAAATCCGGGTTCTTCCAGGAACTTACCGACAGTATTAATCGTTATTATGATAGCCTAGAGAGCTTGTACAAAGAGGGTGCGGCAGATGAAAGTTAGATATCTAAAATTAGAAAAAGCTGAAGGTCCTCTTATCATCATGGATGAAGTCAAAGATGCGGTTTATGGTGAAATAGTTGATATAGAGATATCCGACAAAGAACACCGGATGGGCGAAGTAGTCCAGATTGACCAGGGGAAAGTTATTATACAGGTTTTTCAGGGGACATCAGGCATTTCTTTAAATGATATCAGTGTAAGTTTTTCCGGTAAACCTATGGAGATACCTATATCAAGGGAAATTCTGGGCAGGGTCTTTAGCAGCACTGCAAAACCTATAGACGGTGGTGGGGAGATATATTCCAACAAAAATTACAACATAAATGGGAGACCTATGAACCCTGTTGCAAGACTTTACCCCAGAAACTACATCGAAACCGGGATTTCTTCCATAGATGGTCTTATGACCCTAATCAGAGGTCAGAAATTGCCTATTTTTTCGGGAGATGGCCTTCCTCATAATCAGTTGGCAGCCCAAATTGTAAGACAAGCTAAGATTTCCGGTGAAGAAGTTGGAAGTTTTGTGGTGATTTTTGCAGCTATGGGTATAAAGCACGACGAGGCTAACTTTTTCCGAAAGGTCTTTGAAGAAGCTGGTGTCATGGGTAAAGTGGCCATGTTTTTAAATCTGGCCGATGACCCGGTTATGGAGAGGATCATCACTCCCAGGTGTGCACTTACTGCTGCCGAATATCTTGCCTTTGAATGTGATATGCATGTGCTAGTGATAATGTCCGACATAACCAGTTATTGTGAGGCATTGAGGGAGATCTCATCAGCCAGAGAAGAGGTGCCCTCCAGGAAGGGGTATCCGGGATACCTTTATTCAGATTTGGCCAACCTCTATGAAAGAGCAGGTATGTTGAAGGCTTCTAAAGGAAGCATCACCCAGATACCTATACTCACCATGCCCAATGATGATATCACCCATCCGGTGCCAGATTTGACCGGGTATATCACCGAAGGGCAAATAGTTTTAAATAGGTCGTTGTATCAAATGGGAATATACCCTCCTATTAATATCCTTCCATCGTTGTCGCGACTCATGAAGGATGGTATAGGCAAGGAATACACCCGGGAAGACCATCCCGATGTGGCCAACCAAGTATTTTCATCCTACTCTAGGGTCCAGGAGATAAGGGCTTTGGCTCAGATTGTAGGAGAGGATGAGCTTTCAGAGATAGATCGTAAGTATATGGAATTTGGGCGGCAGTTTGAAGAGAAGTTTGCAAAACAAGACTTTGAAGAACGTCGGGATATAAATCAGACGCTGGAGCTAATGTGGGAGCTTCTTAGGATTTTTCCCGAACAGGAACTTACCAGAATAGACCCTTCCCTGGTGAAAAAATATCTTAGGAAGTGATTTTTAATGCAGGAAAACATTGCTTCAACTAAGGCCAATCTAATGGCCGCCCAGATATCCCTGGACTTTTCTAAAAAAGGTTACGATCTTCTGGATAAAAAGAGGAACGTGCTCATTAAAAAGATGATGGAGTTTATGGACCGGGCCAAAGAAAATCAGCAAAAAATGCGGGAGATCTTCAAAGATGCCTATGAGGCCCTAACAGTGGCCAACATCACTCTTGGGATAAATGAAGTTTATGAAGTGGCTAAGTCCATACCTCAATCTACTGAATTTACTATTCTTACCTATAGCGTTATGGGTGTTGAGATACCTCAAATAAAGTATGAAAAGCATAAGATCGAGCCTTACTACAGCTTTTATCATACCAATACGGCCCTGGATGTGGCACTACAGAAATTCCATCAGGTGAAAGATCTGCTCTATGAACTGGCAGAAGTAGAAGATTCGGTATATAAACTGGCTATAGAGATAAAGAGAACCCAGAAAAGGGCTAATGCCCTCAAAAATATTCAGATACCCAAGTACGAAGCCCTGGTGAAGTTTATCACCGAATTGTTGGAGGAAAAGGAGAGGGAGGATTTCTTCCGGCTTAAAGTATTGAAAAAGAAAAAATCCGCTAATATAAAACTTCACTCTTAATTTTTAAATAAGCCTCCCAGTCTTGGGTTTGTTCATCAGAAATAACCGAAAGGAGTACTTCTTCCATTTTTTTCCTATACGCATATTTTTACCTCCCCGGTATTTATTAAAAATATTTTAAACAAAATTTTTTAAAATAATTAAAAAAACTACTAAAAAAGAAGATTTATTTTAAATTATGTGGTATTCTATAAATAGAAAAGTTTCAATATAAAGACCAAAGGTATGTATAGTGAAACATAATGGATAAAA
Source organism: uncultured Atribacterota bacterium (assembly GCA_964441685.1). Lineage (GTDB taxonomy): Bacteria > Atribacterota > Phoenicimicrobiia > Phoenicimicrobiales > Phoenicimicrobiaceae > Sediminicultor. The sequence continues at coordinate 5,981 of CAYTVM010000065.1, forward strand.
TAGACCATTACGAAAATAAATTTAAGTACCCCATTCATTCAGTTGAGAATGCTTTTTCTCTCCTGGAAGCCTTAGCAGACAACGGGTTAGAGTTAGGGATTGCTGAGCTTTGTAAAAAAATAATTCTTCCCAAGGGAACAGTGCATCGCCTGTTGGGAACCCTAAAAAACCTCGGCTACATCGAACAAAATTCCCAGAATCGTAAATACTACCTCACGGTTAAAATCTTTAAATTAGGTGCAGCAATTACAGATAGAGTCGGTTTAGTCCAGATTATCCCTTATATGAAAAAACTTTCACAAAAATTTAATGAAACAATCAATTTAGCTGTTTTAGATAGAGATGAAATTATCTATCTCCATTGCGTAGGCAGTGATAATACCCTTAAATTAGATTTAAGGATTGGTTCTAATCAGCCTGCTTATTGTGCTGCTGTGGGAAAAGTCTTATTAGCTTATTTAAGCGAGTGGGAGTTAACTAGCTACTTACAAAGAGTAAAATTAAAATCTTATACCCCTTATACTGTGACCAATAAAGAATATTTAAAGAAAGACCTGAAAATGATTAGAGAAAGAGGGTATAGCTTTGTTACTGAGGAGTATATGGCAGGAGTGTCTTGTGTAGCTGTTCCTATAAAAGATAACCAAGGTAAGGTTTATGCCGGCCTAGGTTTTAGCGTCCCCACAGTTAGAATGGATAAAGAGAAACTATCTTTATTAATAGATTCATTAATTTCTACAGTACAAAAAGTTACCATGCTCGATTTTTTTCAAAATCTAAAGAGTATAGGAGAAAAAAATTGAATGTAAAAGAAATTTTAACTGCAAAAGAAGGAGGGAGACTGTTTCTGCTGGGTAACGAAGCGGCAGTTCGAGGAGTCTTAGAAAGTGGTGTCTCTCTGGTTTCCACTTATCCCGGTACGCCATCTTCAGAAATAGGAGATGTATTTTACAAAATTGCCAAGGAGGCAGGAGTATATTTTGAATTTTCCGTCAACGAGAAAGTAGCTTTGGAAGTTTCGGCAGCTGCTGCCTCTGCTGGGTTGCGTTCCTTTGTCTTTATGAAACATGTAGGATTAAATGTCGCTGCTGATTCTTTTATGAGCGTAGTTCATACCGGAGTAGAGGGAGGGATGATTGTTCTGTCTGCTGACGATCCTTCTATGTACTCATCTCAAAACGAACAAGATAACCGCATTATGGCTCGTTTAGCAGGGATACCTTTATTGGAACCATCTAATCCGCAGGAAGTAAAAGACCTGATGAAATTTGGTTTTGCGCTTTCAGAACAATTTAAGATTCCTGTCCTGATGCGTACTACCACCAGAATATCCCATATGAGAGGAATAGTTAACTTAGGCCCGGTTATCAAAGGAAAGGAAAAAGGATATTTTAAGAAAAATCCAGAACAATATGTAGTAATGCCTGCTTATGTAAAAAAACTGCGCAAAGAACTAATGGAAAAACTAAACAAAATAAAAGGAATTGCTGATAATTCTCCCGTAAATAAGATAATAGATAAGGGAGGAAAAGCCTTAGGTATTATCACTAGCGGAGGAGCTTTTAATTATGTAATGGATGTAATAAATGAGAATGATTTAAAGGTAAAAATTTTAAAACTGGCGTTTTCTTATCCCTTCCCGGAAAAATTAGTGTTGGATTTTATAAATAATACAAAGAACATATTAGTGGTAGAGGAAGTAGAACCGGTAATAGAGAAAGAAGTCTTATCTATAATAGGAAA
>CAYTVM010000066.1:0-7678 GCA_964441685.1 uncultured Atribacterota bacterium
GAAATTTATAAATTTTTAATAAATTTTTAATAAATTTTTTAGAAACATATCTTATAATATAATAAGTTAATATTTGCATTATTATGCAAGGTTGAAACCATTTATTCTTTGAGAAAATTAATCAATCTTGTTATAAACAGCTAAATACTTTAAAAACCTTAATGTATGGGTGATATTATAAAATGATTATTAGAAAACAACTATGGCTTTCAAATTTTATTACGATTATAATTACCATCTTTTTATTAATTATTGTGAGCATTCTCATCGGTAAAAATTATCAAAATATTTCAAGGTTTGGTTTTCCTCCAAAAGATTTTGGAAGAGAAGAAGAATCCAGAGGGTATTTTGACCTTTTAGAAAGAGAATTACGCATAGCAGATAGGATTGTTAATCGTGTATTGAGAGAAAGCCCTGAAGCATTAGAAGATATTAAATATGTTCAACAATTGGATGCTTTTATGAATGCATCTAATGGCGGTATTATTATCCGAAAAAACAGTGAAATACTTTACTATTCTCCTTTTCTTTCAAACCTTGATGTAGATGAAGAAACAATGAATTCACAAATTCAGTCATTTCCAAATAAGAAAATTATTAATTTTAATGAAAATATATATTTGGAAAAGTTGGATTTTCGCTTTTCTGATGAATCCAAAGGCGAAGCCTTAATTGTTAGTGATGTTACTTCTACTTTAGAAAATTTGGCACAATTCCGCTATTCGGTTTTCATTATTTTAATTCTTTTTCTTATTGCTGTTGTTATTATTAGCACAATTACTACTTACATATTATCAAAAAATATCGTTAAACCTCTAACTCAATTAGAAAATGCTGCCCTGCAGATTAGAAAGGGTAATTATGATTTTAAAATAAACACTACTGCAAAAAATGAAATCGGAGATTTGTCAAGAACCTTTGAAGAAACAAGAAAACAATTAAAAGAAACTGAGAAAATAAAAAGAAAATATGATAATAATCGTAATGAACTGATTTCGAATATATCACATGATTTGAAAACTCCTATTACCACGATAAAGGGATATATTGAGGGGATTATAGACGGTATTCCCAGTTCAAAAGAGAAAAAAGATAAATATCTTAAAACCATTTATCAAAATACTATAAATATGGAATCTTTGATTAATGAATTATTCCTGTTATCAGAATTAGAATTAAAGGAACTTCCTTTAAATTTTGTATCGATCGATATCAAGGCCTATTTATCTGATTGTGTTGAAGAATTAAAATTTTATTTAGCTGAAAAGGGGATTACATTAAAATTTAATGCCGATTATCATGAAAAAGAAATGGTCTATGCTGATAGAGAAAAGATAAAACGAGTCATTTTGAATATCATCAATAATGCCGTGAATCATAAGGCCAGTATCGATCCGGCTATTACCATTAAATTAACCGAAAAAAAAGGAGAAGCCCAAATAGAAATTCAGGATAACGGCCAAGGAATATCGGAAAAATCATTAAACAATATTTTTGAACGTTTTTATAAAGCCGATAAAGCCCGGTCTGCTAATTCAAGTGGAACCGGTTTGGGTCTTTATATTGCCAAAGAAATAATCATGAGCCATGAGGGTAAAATTTGGGCGAAAAGTCAGGAAGGAAAGGGTACCAGCGTTTTCTTTACCTTAAAGAAAACTGATGGCTTTTCGAAAATGATAAAAACGGAGAAAAAACAATGAAAAGAATATTAATTATTGAAGATCAGCAAAGCATCGCCGAACTGGAAAGAGATTATTTGGAAATTGATGGCTTTCAGGTTGATATTAAAAACAATGGTAGAGAAGGATTCAATCAGGCTCTGGAGCATCATTATGATCTTATTTTATTAGATTTAATGCTGCCTGACATGGACGGTTTTGATATCTGCAAGAAAATTAGAAAGGAAAAAAATATTCCCATTCTCATTATTTCTGCCAAAGGGGAAGATATTGATAAAATTCGTGGTCTTGGTCTGGGGGCTGATGATTATATCAGCAAGCCATTTAGTCCAAGTGAGCTAGTCGCTCGCGTAAAAGCTCATCTTGCCCAATTTGAGCGACTTACCGGACAACAGGGTGCGGCGAGTAAAGAAATTCATATAAAAAATTTAACCATTAACCAAACTGCCCGACAGGTCTATCTTGATGGTAATAAAATAATTTTTACCACCAAAGAATTTGACATATTAAGCTTCCTGGCATCTAATCCCAATATTGTTTTTAATAAAGAAACTATCTATGACAGGATATGGGGGAATGATTCCTACGGAGATATAACTACTATTGCCGTTCATATTAAAAAAATAAGAGATAAAATTGAAAAAAACCCTCAGAATCCGCATTATATTGAAACCCTTTGGGGTTCAGGTTATCGCTTTAATGCATAAAAAATAAACCGTCTGTAAATAATTTGTAGACGGTTTATTTTTTATTTCTAATTTTTATTTCGTCGTACTCGCCATTAAAACTCTCCGAGTAGCCTGTCTTGTTTATTATTATTTATTCATATCGTAGTGCATCCACCGGATTCATCTTTGCTGCCTTCATTGCCGGATAAAGGCCAAAAAAGATACCAATAAATAGAGCAAAACCAAAAGCAAGCCCGACGGAAAGAGGTGCAATGACCAAAGGCCAATTACCGTATTGGGATAAAAAGTAAGCCGCTACCCAACCAAATCCAATGCCTAAAATTCCACCGAAACTGCTTAAATTTAATGATTCCATTAAGAATTGAAATAAGATATGTGTATTCCTGGCGCCCAATGCTTTTCTAACACCGATTTCCCTGGTCCGTTCGGTTACCGAAACCAGCATAATATTCATAATCCCAATTCCACCAACCAGAAGAGAAATAGCAGCAATTCCCCCAAGCATGATGCTCATGGTTTCGGTAACCGAGCTTACTGTATCAAGAATCTCGTCTTGACTGATAATTCGAAATTGTTCCTGATCTTCGTCATCTAAAAATTTAACCATAAAATTTTTCAGTTCATTGACAGCAGTGGATGCTTTTTCCGATGAGGCAGCTTGTGCAATATAGGAACTGACGAAATTACTGTTAGTCAATTTGTCCATGGCAACGGATACAGGAATGTAAGCCCGATCATCCAGGTCTCCACCCATGGAACCGCCTTTTTCCTTCATGACACCAATCACATCAAACATATAGGCCTGCCCGTCATAGTTTACTTTAATTCTTTTACCAATAGGATTATCATCTTCGAATAAATCTTCAGCCAGTTGAGAACCCAATACCATAACTTGCCTTCTTTCACGATCATCATTCTCGCTGATAAAATTACCCGTATCCACTTCATAATTATTCACTTCGGCATAGTCGATATTGGTACCCAAGATAGTAGCACTAACATTGATATCGTCAGAAATTAATCTTCCGCTAACCTGCTTAACCGGAATCACCTTTATGACCGATGGACAAAATTTTTCTATATAATCGGTTAATTCCAAAGAAAATTTTTCCTGAGAGCTTACACTGCTGACCCTTCCTCCCTGTCCTCTTGCTGTTCGGGGGTAAACGGTAATCATATTTGAACCCAGATTAGCAATACGGGAAGTGACTTGCTGGGTTGAACCGGTACCTACGGAAACAATAGCAATAACAGCACCTACGCCAATAATAATTCCCAACATGGAAAGAAAACTACGCATTTTATTTGCCCATAAACTTTCCAGGGCAATTTTTAAGCTTTGCAAAATCATGCTATCACCTCATCTCTATCGATTAATCCATCTTTTAAATGGAGCACTCGCTGGGAATATTGTGCTATTTCCGGTTCGTGAGTAACCAAAATAATGGTATTCCCGTCATCATGTAACTTTTTAATCATTTTCATAATATCCTGACCGGTTTTTGAATCCAGGTTTCCGGTCGGCTCATCTGCCAGAATGATAGAGGGATGGTTGACTAATGCCCGGGCAATTGCCACTCTTTGTTTCTGACCACCCGATATTTCATTAGGTCGATGCTTTAATCGATTACCTAATCCTACTTCCTCCAAAGCTTGAATAGCAAGCTGTTTTTTATTTTTAGAATGAGTGTTATTATAAGTTAAGGGAAGTTCTACATTTCTTAAAATAGTTGCCTTGGGCAGTAAATTAAATTCTTGAAAGACAAATCCAATTTTTTGATTACGAAACAGAGCCAATTGATTATCATTTAGTTTACTAACATTCTGACCAGATAGAAAATATTTTCCTCCGGAGGGATAATCCAAGCAGCCGATGATATGCATTAAGGTCGATTTTCCCGAACCGGAAGGTCCCATAATGGAAACAAAATCTCCGGTGTTAATTTCAAATGATACACCTCGTAAGGCTTCAACCTTTACCTTCCCTAAATGATAGATCTTGGTTAGTTGTTCAATCTGAATTATTTTAGCCATATGTTTTTACCTTTCATTAACGCATTATGCGCATGGCTCCACCCATTGGAGGCGCGCCCCCACCCCCAAAAGGTGAGTTATTGGAACCGGTTTTTATATTCATCTGGTAATTATTGACAATAATTTTGTCGCCCTCTTTTAATCCTTCGGTTACTTCCAGGTAATAGCTGTCACTGATTCCGGTTTTGACCGGAGTAGGTACTGCTTTACCGCCTTCAACTTTTAGGACTACCGAATCACGTCCTGTTGTTGAGATAGATGTAACCGGAACGAGCAAAACATTTTCTGCCGAACTGACAATAATTTCTGCTGATGCTGAAAATCCGGGTTTGAAAAATTTCGATACTTCATCCATTCTAATGGTTACCGGTACCGTTACTACATTGCTTTCTGCTGTTGCATAATCTGCTACTTCCGCTACTTTACCGGTAAAAACCTCATTATCTAAAATATCTAATTCTATTTCCGCTTTCTGGCCGACTTCAATATCCATACAATCCACTTCACTGACCGATACTTCAATTTCATAAGCAGTTTCATCAATCAGGTAAATAATATCATCAGTTTTTTCAATGTTATCTCCTTCCTCGACATAAATCTTGATAATTTTACCGGAGAAAGGAGCTCGAATAGTCCGTGCATCAAGTTTTTCCAGAGCTAATTCCATAGCCAGCTTCTTTTCTTCTTGTGTCAGATTAGGAGAACCATTAATTTTGGTTAACTCATATTCATTTTTCGCTTTTAAATAATTTAATCTTTCCTCTTTATCTTTTAAATGAACCAATTCTTGCCCTTGGTTCACAAATTCACCAATATGTACCAGGATTTTTTCAACAGTGCCTCCTGTTGTTTCGCTGCTTTGCAAATTAAGATTGATAGAATTAACCGGCTGTAGAAAACCACTGGCGGGAACTGTCTTTTTTAAATTTCCTAACTCAACCTCAATCGCTGAGGCCAAGTCAACCGACTGAATCCGATTTCCGGAATTTGCTTCCGTTTCGGATTTGGATTGCCAATAATTGAATCCGAAAAAACTGCCTGCCCCCAAAATTAAGATGATAATTATCCATAAAAACCATTTCTTTTTTCTCATTCATCTATCCTCAACTTTTCTTGTGTTATAACCTTAAAAAATGGGCTAATCTTAAGCGATTAACCAATAATGCATCCTGGACCTCTTTAACTTTCAGTTCTTTTTCCGTCAAGGCAATCAGCTGATTTTGCCATTGGGTATAAGAAATGATCTTTTCCTGATACTGTTTTTCTAAAATATTTTTTGTATATTGTTCTTGTTCTAAAGCAGCCAATTTTGCCTGTAAATTAAGTTGATTATATTGGTCCTGATCTACTATTTGATTCATTTCAAGCTGTAATGTTTTTGTCAATTGGTCGAGCTCTTTTTCCTTTTGATGAATAGTTGCTTCAGCTCCTTCTTCTTTTAGTTTTTGTGCCCCTCCATCAGCTAGATTCCAGGATAAATCTAACCTAGCATACCAATAATCGTCAGAAAGATCATATCCGCCGCTAATATTCACTTGAGGTTTACCTTCATTTTCCGTCCATTTTACTTCTTTTAAAAGAGCTTCTTTGTCTATATAAGCATTCTTTATTTGATAATGTTTCTCCAATGCTTGTTTGAATAAAGTTTCCTGTTTTTCACTCTCTAAATTTAATTGCTCCATATTAGACCTTAAAGATTCTAAATACGCAGGTTCTTCCTTGAATTGAACTTGAATATCTTCCGATAGATTCAATGCCAGGTACCATTCTTTCTGTTGTTGAACAAGATTTTGCTTTAAATTAAAAAATTGGTTCTCAGCTTCCATTAAGGCTATTTTTGCCTCGGCTTCTTGCTGGTAACCCCCTTCACCTAAGCGAATCTGTTGTTGTACTCTTTCTAACTCTTCAGTAGACAACTGAAAACTTTTTTCGGCAAGATTAACTTCTTCTGTCAAGCGTACAAGAGCGAGATAACTTTCAATAAAATCAATCTGTTTTTCAGCTTCTTTCCAGGCCAATTCTTCGATTTTCTTTTTTAAATTATTGTCAGTTTGGAAGATATGTTGTTCGTTCTGAGTATAAGAATCGGGGTAAATTTGTTTTTGGAGTTGAATGCTTGCATTGGCATCCTCCATGATTCCCTCGAAAGATATATCTGAAAAATCATTTTCATTCCAGGAAATTTCTGTCGAAATATTTAAATCATCCACAATAATTTTTTCAGCTGTAAGTTTAAGCAGACTGGTATCACTATTTCCCCCTCCAAAATTCCATACCGGTGTAACATCTAAATTAACTTGAAAGGCTTTATCGGCATCAAGGATTGCCAAATCTCGTTCTAATGAATCAATATTATATCTAATTCCTTCTAAATCGTAATTATGCTGTATTCCCCAATCAATAGCTTCTTTCAAATCTATCTCTTTGGCCTGTAAAACGCTTGGAAGGAGTAAAATGCTTGTTATAATAATAACTGTGATGAACTTAAATGTTTTTTTATTAAACTTCATTATTATATCTCTCCTTTATTCAAATTTCCCATGATGGATTGTAAATTGAGTAGTGCATTGTAATAATTACGAACTGAGGAAGCTATTCGATATTCTGCGCTAAGAACGCTTATAATGGCAGATAGTGCATCATCTTCGCTTGCCAATCCTGCTTTGACTTGATTGCTGATGATTGTTTTATTTTCTTTTATTTGATTTAAACTATTTTGACTTAATGTAATGTCATTTTTTGTCTGCATATAATTTTGCCATTGAGACTGTATCTGATAATCCAGATTTTGTTGGGTAATTTGATAGTCCAGCCTCGTTATTGCTAAATTGTTTTCTAATTTATTTAAATCTATTCCTGGAGTATCCGATACCTTGCCTTTCTCTAATGCCAGGCTAGCCAAATCGATTTCCAGATTGCTCATTTGCAGTGTCACACTGTTTTGCCTTCCTTTTTGCAATGCTTCATCTAATTGAATTTCTTTAAAACCGGGTGTATCTATTACAACTAACTCAAATTGAATTTTTGAATTTAATCCTAAGGTCACTCGAAAATTTCCCAGCAATTTTTGATAATCTAATTTTGCACTTTCAAAAGCAAACAATACATCATAATATTCATTACTCTGTTCCAGGACATCCAGTTCAACCTTGTATCCGGCTTTGACCTGAGCCTTTATAGCTTCCAGGGTATTTTTTTCCAATTCTAACTCTTTTTCTTTAACTTGTAAGTCTTTTTGAGCTAATTTCAATTGGAGATATTCATCAACGACTTGAA